>CAYFGC010000001.1:0-49892 GCA_964342625.1 uncultured Candidatus Poseidoniales archaeon
GCGATGGTTCTGGGCGAGGATGCTTCCCTAGAGTCTCCAGAGTCACAAACAGCTCAAGACTCAGGAGACTCCCACGATCCGGAGACACTGTTCATTCTCGACTCAATTGTACAGAGGCTAAAGCCTCGGGATGCACACCATGTTAGGGACATGATTACCGAGCGAGGCAGAACCTCTGGGGCCCTATTCCTTTCAAGCGCACTATGGTGGTGGATCACCATTAGCAAAGGCTCAGAGCAAGTTGATGATTCGCTAATCCCAGCCTCCACACTAGGCTCGTTAGACTTCGAAACAGTCAGCATTATAATTCCCGCTCTAGTAATCGCAGCGATACTCTTTACGGGAATCGGGAGGGAGAGGGGGAATGCCACAATGTCTCAAATCGGCGGTGGCCTCGGAGTCCTTGCTGCGTTCTACATCATCGAGCCAGCGATGATGAACTGGGGTGAGCTTGAGGGAGATGCTCTTTTCGCAACTGGAAGGGTACTAGTCCTTGCAGTGATGGTGGGTTTCGCTTCGCACATGATGTTCGATGCCCTACTTCTTCAATGGGTCAGAGCCAGTATGCTGAACATGGGAGTCGACGTCTTCCCGACCTCTGCACCAGACTCCCTAGAGGGTCATGCTGATGAGTCGGAACCTTACCCATGAGTCATGAACGACGGGATGTCGCCAAACCTCTCTGTGCTTCGTCTGGGGCACCGACGTGACAGAGACAAGAGGATAACATCCCATCTCGGACTTACTGCTAGGGCATTCGGGGCCGATGAGGTAATCCTGGCCGGTGACAGGGATCCTTCTGCACTGGAGACTTGGGATTCGGTGACAGATCGCTTCGGTGGCTCATTCTCGAGTAGGTTCGAAGAGAGCCCCTTGTCTTTCCTGAGGAAGGAGTCTAAGTCTGGCGAGATTACAATTGTCCACCTCACGATGTACGGCAGCCCCTGGCTGGAATCCATACCAAGAATACCGATAGACAAGCCAGCCTTGGTAGTCGTCGGGGGGACGAAGGTTCCCGCAGAAGTTTTCCACTTGGCCGATCATAACGTATCTGTTGGCAACCAACCGCACTCGGAAGTGGCCGCTCTTGCAGTATTTTTGCATTCCTGGCTGGGTCCCGTAGACAATGACTCAAGGTTCACAGGAGCTAAGATGAAAGTGGTCCCATCGGCCAACGGAAAGATCGTAATCAACGATGATGAAGAGTGAAATTGCCATAGTGGAAATCCCCATTCTCTGTCAACCATTAAGAATCGTACTTGGGCAGCGTTGCTGATGTCGAAGAGTCCAGCAGACGGGGGCTTCTGCCCCGGCGCTGGTATCCGAGGCGTTGATTCTCCCCCGACATTCCCAGATGCAGCGGACTTGCTCCTAGATTCCGGGCCCCCAGAGCAGCCTAGTGGGTCCCAGGGGATCCTACTTCTTGCGGATGGGACTAGGTTAGAGGGACGACTATTCGGATCCGAGGAAATTGCAGAGGGGGAGTTGGTATTCACTACTGGAATGTGCGGATATCAGGAAAGCCTGACAGATCCCTCTTTCGCGGGACAGGTCCTAACTTTCACATATCCACTTCTGGGGAACTACGGAATCCACCCCGGAATATCGGAGTCGTCTTCGGTTCATCCCCGAGGAGTCGTATGCAGGCAACACATGACTTATCCAGACCATCGAGACTCCGTGGGAAGTGTGCATGACCTGTTGGTAGCCCATAACATTCCTGGGATAGAGGGAATCGATACCCGATCGCTAACTAGGAGAGTTAGGGAACATGGGACGCTTCTCTGTGTTTTCGGGCCAGCTGAGAGAATGGAGGAAATGGAGGTGATTCTCGATGAACTAACTTCTCCTGATTCGGACGACCTGGTCGCCGAAGTAACCTGCGAAGAGCCGACCCTGCTCAACCCGGGGGCCGAGGATGGTGAAGGAAACCCATTCCCCCGCCTCGCTGCTATCGATTGCGGCGTCAAGCACAACATCCTGAGGGAACTATGCACTAGGTTCGAGGTTGTCTGGTGCCCCGCTGACATGCCCCTGGAGGAAATTGCCAGAGATTGGTCCCCCGATGCTCTTTTTGCATCCAATGGCCCTGGTGACCCAGCCCACCCGGGAGCTGCAACCGATGCGAGGAGGACCTTGGCCGCCGCCGTCCGCCAGGGGATGCCAGTCATGGGAATATGCCTAGGGCATCAGCTGATGGGGCTAGCAGCCGGACTAAGGACGTACAAGTTGAGATACGGTCACAGAGGGTCTAACCAACCAGTCATGGACTTGGAGACGGGTAGGGTCCACATCACAAGTCAGAATCACGGATTCGCAGTCGAAGATCCATTGCAGGGGATGCTCGCTCCCCACCCTAGCGGGGCATGTTCAGAAACTAGTGACAATGTACTGGGCGCTGAGTTCAGAGTCCGCCACGTAAACTCAAACGATGGAACCGTAGAGGGACTTGACCTATTGGACAAACCTGCATTCACAATCCAATTCCACCCCGAGGCTTGCCCGGGACCCCATGATGCATCGCCACTATTCGACAGGTTCCAGAAAATGGTTGCAGAACATCTCGCTAGTCCGGAGGCTGAACTAGTAAGCAAGGAAGGCGGTTCCTGATGCCTCGCCGTGATGACTTGAAGCGAATCCTCATACTTGGAAGCGGACCTATTCGTATTGGACAGGCAGCAGAGTTTGATTTCTCAGGATCACAGGCCTGTCGAGCACTCCGTTCAGACGGTTACGAGGTCATTCTCGTAAACTCCAATCCAGCAACAATCCAGAACGACCCGGAGATGGCAGACCGGATATACATCGAACCGCTACTTCCAGAGGTCGTTAAAAAAATCATGGAGTCTGAGAAACCAGATGCACTTCTGGCGGGAATGGGCGGTCAGACTGCGCTGAACATAGCATCAGCCCTTGCCAAGGACGGAACTCTCGATGAGTTAGGAGTTGAGCTAATTGGTTGCAACCTTGCTGCGATAGATGAAGCTGAGGACCGAGACCTCTTCAAGAGGGTCTGCGAGGAGATTGACCTTCCAGTATGCAAGGCCATGGCTTGTGAATCAATCGAGCAAGTCATCGCAGCTGCAGAGGAATTGGGATCTTTTCCATTGTTGATTAGACCTGCCTTCACACTAGGTGGGCTTGGTGGGGGTACTGCATTCAATACGGGAGAGTTGGTTGAGATTGCGAGCCAGGGAATATTGCACTCAGCAATTGGCCAGGTCCTCATCGAGGAGAGCATTCTGGGTTGGCAAGAGCACGAGTATGAGGTGATGAGGGACAGTTCAGACAATGCAATCATCGTTTGCACGATGGAGAACATCGATCCGATGGGAGTTCACACTGGCGAGTCAATAGTCGTAGCCCCCCAGCAGACGCTTTCCGATCGTGATCACCAGGGACTCCGCGACTCGGCCTTGAAACTAATCAGGAGACTCAACATAAAGGGAGGATGCAATGTTCAGTTCGCAGTCGATCAGTCCACTGGAGACTATAGGGTAATTGAGGTGAATCCTCGTGTCTCTCGTTCCTCTGCATTGGCATCGAAGGCAACGGGTTACCCAATCGCAAGGATGGCGGCATTGATCGCAGTTGGTTACACTTTGGATGAACTACCCAATCCTATTACAGGAGAGGGTACGACGGCTGCTTTCGAACCAACTCTGGACTATTGCGTCGTCAAGATTCCCAGATGGCCTTTCGATAAGTTCAGGACTGCAGACAGGAGTCTGGGAACATCGATGAAATCAACAGGGGAGGTAATGGCCATTGGCCGTTCTTTCGAGGAAGCATGCCTGAAGGCATGGGCTAGCTTGGAGTATGGAAAACCCCATCCCAGACCATTGACGATGTCGGATGCCTCCGATGGCGAGACAATGGATGAAAGGGCATCTGAGAGGCTACCAACCGCACTTCATGAGGACTGGCTCCGAATACCCACCGATAGGAGGCTGGGGGCTGTCATTGAGTCGTTCCGGAGAGGCTACTCGATAGAGGACGTTCGGGATCTTACTGGAGGAATTACCAGGTGGTTCCTCAGAAGGTTCGAGAGAATTGCGGCAATAGAGACTGAGATAAGAGCAGCAGGAGAGATTGGCATGACTCCAGCGGAAATACCCCAATCCGAGATGGGATCATGGAAGGGAACAGGGTTCACCGATTTGCATATCGCGGATGCGCTTTGCGGCTTCCCCGAGAGCGGTTTCAAGAACCTCCCAACCGGACAAGATGAAACTGCTGTCAGGATGAGGAGGCACGAACTAGGAATCCACCCAAGATATCGAATGGTTGACTCCTGCGCAGCAGAGTTCGCCGCGGTTACTCCATACTACTACTCGACTTATGAGGGGGGATCAGTCGATTCAGGGGTGGATTACGTTCCAGGGTTAGCAGCTTCCTCCAAGCAGAGGATAGCAGTGATCGGCTCGGGACCAATCCGAATCGGACAGGGGATTGAGTTCGACTATGGTTGCGTGCACGCTGCCGGAGCGATCCAGGACCTAGGTCACGAGGCGATAATTATCAACAACAACCCAGAGACTGTCTCCACCGACTTCGACACCAGCGACAGGCTTTACTTCGACCCACTTACTTTGGAATCTGTATCGGAGATTCTCCTTAGGGAAGATGCTAATGGAATACTACTCCAGTTTGGCGGTCAGACCGCAATCAATCTCGCCCTCCCACTGTCAAATGAACTCTCACACCTTTCCTCCATGGGTCTAGAACTGGTTATGGAGGGAACTTCCCCAGAATCCGTAGACGAGGCAAGCGATCGAGAAAGATTTGAGGAGTTCGCATTAAGGTGCGGCCTCAGGATGCCCGATGGCGCAACTGCAACCACTCCCGAGGGAGTAAGGCACGCTGCGAACGAGATTGGTTACCCGGTCCTAGTCCGCCCCTCATACGTCCTCGGTGGGAGGGGGATGGAGATTCTGGCCAACTACAAGCAGTTGGAGTCATACATGAGGGATGCATACCTTTCATCTGATAGGCCCCTGCTGATCGACAAGTATCTTGGAAACGCAATGGAGCTTGACGTAGATGCCGTGTGTGATGGCGAGGACGTCCTAGTGGGGGCAATAATGGAGCATCTCGAGGAAGCAGGGATCCACTCAGGAGACTCAACTTGCTTCATCCCCCCTCAGAACGTTCCAGATGAAATCCTTGAGCAAGTCCATGAATGGACGAGGGTTATTGGTCTGGAGATGGGAATTCGTGGCTGCTACAACATCCAGTTTGCAATCCACGATGGCCTACTGTACGTCCTCGAAGTAAACCCTAGGGGATCTAGGACGTTCCCATTCGTAGCCAAGTCTACAGGAATACCACTAGCCAGGATTGCTGCAAGAGTAGCCTTGGGGGAGAGATTGTGCGATCTTGAGATTCCAGAGCCTCAGACGGATGCGGTGTGCGTCAAGGCACCAGTTTTCCCATTCATCAAACTCCGTGGTCTGGATCCCGCACCAGGGCCCGAGATGAAATCGACCGGAGAGGTCATGGGTTCTCACGTCAGAGCCTCAGCTGCTTACCTCAAGGCAAGACTTGCAACTGAAATCCCAGTCCCGACTGAAGGAGGCGTGTACATCACCGTCAAGGATGAAGACAAATATGCAATGATTCCACTGGCTGAGAGGCTCAAGGAAATGGGATTCACTATTTTTGCCACCAGGGGGACTTCTAGAGTTCTTCGAGGAGTCGGGGAACTTGAAGTAGAGACATGTTACAGGATTGCAGAGGGACGTTCCCCCGATGCCCTTGATCTGATGCGCCAAGGAAAGATACAACTCGTAATCAACACCCCTAGGTCAACTGGTGGAGCAGTTCTAGATGGAAACATGATGAGGAGGCTTGCTGTCGAACTTAACATCCCGTTCGTCACCACCATGGCTGGTGCGAGAATGGAGGTCGAGGCAATACAAGAAGCCCTCTTGGGAATGCCAGAACCACGTTTACTCGATATCAAGTCCCTCAAATAGAGTGAGATTCCCTCACTGAATCAGCGTGGCACCAGTTTCAGTTCTGACTATCTTCCCTTCCTTCTTGGTGTGCACGGCCATAACAGCCTCCGTAGTCCCGTCCGGGAAATCCATAACCGAGTGCTCTACTAGTATCTCATCGTTCTCGTAGATGCATCTTGGCTCTTTGATTACCACATCTTCATTGGCCATCATGCTGATCATCATCTCGCTCATCTTAGGTTTGCCCATTGTAGTCCCAGTTTGATGGCGCACAAATTCGTAGTCATCGTGTAGTGCCTCAATATAGTGCTTCGCGTCCCTCTCTTCCATTGCCTTCATCAGTAGTTCGTAAACTCCCATGGGGTTCGGTCAAGTATTGTGAATTTGATATTTTTCTATAGGTCCAACCTATGCGCTTCCCAGGAGGGAAAGAACTCCCTCCCTGTCAATCTCCGAGAGTAGGGAGGAAGCCTTGGGCCCGTAACTTCTGCCTATTAGGGCCCAATATAGCGAGGAATAACCCTCTCTTCTTGGGATTCCTGCAGTTTCGCAGGCATTTGCAATCGCCTCATTGATTTCTTCATCTGTCCATTCACATTCAGACAGGAGAGAGGAAAGCGAAGAAAGGAATTTCACCCCCTCCTCACCAAGGTTCCCCCTTGCCTCATCACTAAGCACCTCTCTGATCTCAATCTTCGCGTCTTCTGGAAAGTGCGCTCCATTGATCCAAGTTCTCATTCTCGCAAGCCGAACAACCAGCGAATTCCCTGGCTCCCCTTGGATATGTCCGGACCTGTTCAGTGATCTCCACACGTCTTCATCGGAGGACTTGATTTGTGCGAGCATTGAGAGGTGACTGAATGATACCCCTCCAATGGATTCACGGGGGTCAGAACCGGGTTCCACTTGACTCATCCTTATCGCGCCCACCTGGGTCTGGGCTGCGACCAACTGCCTCTTCGTCATCCCCTCTTCTTCCTGAGTGGGGTTGGAAACCAGTCTTTCATACTCATCCGCGGTGCGGAATAGAGCACCACCAGTATCGAATTCGATATGCCTGTTTATCTTGCTTCTCGCGATAACATAGCGAAGAATCTCTGGAGGGACTAGGGAGAGGGCCTCCATCGGCCCAATGGTAAGGCCTGTCGAGCTGGACATGGGTCCCATCCCTTTCAATTGGATCCATTCGTAGACTATTTTGTCTGGTGGATCACCCCCCAGGAGCCTGCAAATAGGGATTCCAGTGTCGTAACTACCTCCTGCGGCCCCGTGGTCTTTTCCTGCTGGCTCGCAAGTGATTCCATGAATTGCCCACCTGGCAGCCCAGTCGATCCTCCATGGCATCTTACCATCTGCCTTCCTGATGTCGGACTTCCCCTCAATGCCATGTGAGTCTACCCAGTAAACAAATGGCTTCTCATAGCCCGTAACCGTCACTCCATCCATACTTCCATCAGATCCAATTGGATTGTATGGAAACCACTCTTCGTCCAGTTCCCGCCCAGAGATGTCCTGAATAATTCTCTCAATCTCTCCTTTCTTTCTTATAGCTGAGTCGATGTGCTCGGCGAATTGCCCCGATTCGTAAGTCTCGTGATTCATCACCACCTCTGGTATTACTCCAATCTCCCTCAGAGCATCCAGGAACGGACCCAGGAAGTGCTCAGCGTAGGTTACCCCTCCCTCGCTCGGTTTACCATTGGGACCAGGGGCTGGTATGTATGCTAGTGGATGGCCGATATACTGCTCGTAATCTGGAGAGAGGAAATCATACACCCTCCTGAGGGGATCCATCGAGTCAACGATGAAGATGTATTTTGACTCAATACCAGCATCAATGCATGCCCTGTGAATCATCTCAGCAGAGAGAATCTCCCTCAGGTGACCTATGTGGAACTCTCCAGAGGGAGTAATCCCAGATGCGGATACTTGTTGCCCTCCACGCTCCATGAGCCTTAGTGCGGTATAATCCGCCCAGTGCATGTGTCACCTCATACCGTCGCCGCTCGAATCAGCGCCCTCAATGGCACCCCATCGACGTCATCGTCCCAGGACTTGTTCACAAGAACCATGCACATCTTTACATCGGCACCCGAGGCATTGAGGTCAGATGCTGTCTTCTTCATGGTCGTGCCCGATGAGTATACGTCATCAACGATAATCACTCTTTTGCCATCTATTCCTGCATAGACTTCTGAGAGGTGACCGCCAACTTCCTCGTTGATGCTTCTTACTACTGCCATTTCTAGGTCCATTGTGGAAGAAATTGCCTGGGCGAAAGCGATTCCGTTGATGCTCACTCCGACAATAGTGTCTACTTCGTCCCCAACCATCTCATCTATTATGTCACAGAAAATGTATGACACCGCTTCTATTCGGTCGCCTTTCACAGCAATTGACCTCCATCCGACCTTTACGTCAAGCGGCTTGTCATCTACCTCGTAGTCACTGGCGGAGAGCCACTGTACGGTGGTCTGAGACAATGAAAGCTCATCTGCTATTTGCTGGGTGTTGAGTCCACTCGATCTGAACTCTTCGACCTTGGACCTTAACTCATCTACACTTAGGTGCATCAGTCGATGCCAGCGTTAGAGTGCTATGAATCCACCGGGAATATTCTATGGTTGGTGTAGTATTTCCTATATTCAGAATCTACCGGTACTTCCGAAGCCACCCTCGCCCCTCTCTGTATCCCCTAGATCCACAACCTCGACTTCAGTGAATTGGACGTCTGGAATCGGTGCTATCACTAGTTGGGCTATCCTCTCTCCGGATTTTACCTTGTAAGACTCACCTTCTCCAATCCACGTCATTAGTACGAACAACTCGCCCCTGTAATCAGCATCAATTGTACCTATGCTATGAGGTAGGATGAGTCCTTTCGAACCCAGTGATGACCTAGCCCTGACCTGCCCTTCGAAACCTTCTGGAATCGCTACTCTCAACCCAGTTCTGAGCTTCACGCTAGACCTGAAACTAACGATTGTTTCCTCCAAGCAGTATAGGTCCCAGCCAGCAGCATGGGCGCTTCCCTTGGTGGGCATCTTGGCATGGGGGTCAGTCTTGGCTACCTTGACAACCGGCGTCGAATCCATATGTTCCCGAGCTAGAACCGGTCCTTGACCGTTCCCAAGACTCCCGGTGGGGTGAAAAGCCACCCTATTCTCGCATGGCCATGTCGAACCGCGGATATGAGGACCTCTTGGATCGTGCTAGGGAGAGGATACCCAAGGACATCAGCGAGCGTTCCCGGTGGACAATGCCACAACCGGACATCATGATCGAAGGGAGCCAGACGATCCTCAGGAACTTCTCAGAGATTGTGGATGCCATGGATAGGGATGCGAACCACGTTTTCCAGTATCTGCTGAATGAACTTGGGACCTCGGGGAGCAGAGAGCAAGTCAGAATCATGCTGAAGGGCAAGGTCCCTCCCAAGAGAATCAAGGAGAAAATCGTCTCATATGTGAAGACTTACATCCTTTGTGGAGAGTGCAAGGCCCCCGACACGAGATTCATGCGAGAAGATAGGACTACTCTATTGAAATGCCAGGCATGCGGAGCTACAAGACCGGTTCGCCTGTAGTCACACAGGTGAGAAGTCCAACAGTACCTTCCCTCGATTTTTCCTATTATGCATGTGCATCTGCGCATCCGCCACCTTTTCGAATCGCCACACGGAATCTATTACTGGATCTATCTCTCCCTTCTCCAGCATCTCGGACAAAGAAGCAAGATGCCCCTTGAAAACCGTCTCATCCTCAAGGAGACCCATATGGACTCCGAAAACTGCCTTGTTTGAAGTCATGAGCTTGAGGGGGTCGAATCTAGGCATGCCCCACCACATTCTCAATTCCGACAACCTAGATCTCCTCTCTCCCTTGACCGCTGCAGATGCTCCGAAGTAGTACAATTTCCCCCCCTTCCGAAGAGACTTGTATGAGCGTAGCAGATGACTGCCGCCAACGGGGTCGATGGCATGGTGAACTCCTTTCCCATCGGTTAAATCCTTGCAGACTTCTTCGAAGTCCTCCCTCTCCCTATCTACGAATCTCATTCCCATCGATTCGACAAAATCCCTCTTCGGGGTGGAGGCAGTTCCCACTATCAATGAAGAGTCAAAGGACCGACATATCTGGGCCACTGCAGTCCCAACTCCGCCAGCAGCGTGATGGATGAGGACCGAATCTCCCTTGCTAATTCTGCCTAGGTGAACTAGCATGTGGAATGCAGTACCATAGGTGACTGGAATTGCAGCCGCTTGATCGAAAGAGACCGAGTCTGGTATGGGGATAACTCTTCTAGCGTCCAGACAGACCTTTTCCGAATATCCGCCGAATCCGGTCATCGCTAGTACTCGGTCGCCTTCCTTCAGATTTTCCACCCGGTCCCCGACTCCGATTAGTACGCCCGATGCCTCGTATCCAGGGGTGAATGGGAAGTCCGGACTAGAGCCGTATAGCCCCTGCCTCATCATCAACTCTGCGAAGTTAATGCCTGCCCTGTGGATTCTGACACATACCTGGTCGCTTTGTGGAACCGGGTCACTTTCTTCCACAATCTGGATCGTCTCGACACCACCTGCCCTAGGATAGACAATTTTCCTCATTCAAATTCCCCGTACTAACTTACTCTATACCAAATCATCATTCGATGTATTCTCTAATTTCGTCTAGCCCCTTCTTGTTCTTAGATGGAACCCCTCCTGAGGGATAGCCAATCTTGATGAAGCCAATTATCCGTTCTTCATCTGAAGAAGCACCGATCGCACCATAGGAAACCTCTGAGCGAGTAATAGCACCAGTGCTCCACTGGGATCCGATTCCATTGCCCCACAGGGAAAGTACCATGTTGTGCGTTGCACATACAGTAGCAGCATAGTCTTCCTCTTCTCTAAATGGGTCTTGGGGGCTCAAGGCGCTAGTCACGCAGATTAGAACAGGAGGTGACAGGATCTTGTCCACTGCCTTGGAAATGCCTGCCGCTGCATCCTCCCCATCGGAGACTTTCTTCTCAGCCAGTCTTTTTACCTCGGGAATTATTTCTTTTCGGGCTTCCTTGCCCATGACGTAGAATTTCCAAGGATGGGTATTCTTGTGACAAGGAGCATTCCTAGCCGCATCAAAGGCCAACTCCAGTGTTTCTGTGTCTATTTTCTCGTCACTGAATCTGTAGATGGTGCGTCTTGAGGTAAGTATATCCTGGAATTCGGGCATTTCCCTCACCGTTCGATTGCATCGAACTTGGAAGCTAGCACGAAGTCTGACTCAGTCAACGCGTCGATTTTATGCGTGTAAATTACGGCTACCAATTTGCCCCATCCAAGGTTGAAGTCAGCATGGTGTGATTGCTCCTCGCATATCTCTCCAAGTGAGTTGGTAAATTCAAGTGCTGTTGCAAAGTCTGGAAAGTCCCAGGTTCTGGTAATATGATGGTTCTCCACTAGCTCCCAATCATCATGTATTTGGGCTAGGAATGACGCAGACTCTTCTTCATTCAGAGGTGGAACCCCTCCCTCGCAAGGGACACAGTCCATAGCAGATAGTTTATCCAATCATTCACCCCCATGAAAGGTTGTTCCCATGCCCCTCACTGGTCTTCTCAGCCATCTCGTGGACCTCTGATCTCCTCTTCATGTCGTCCTTCTCGAATTTTAGTAACTCCTCATCCTCAATGTACGTTTTCCTCAGATGCGTGACTAGTCTTACTTCCACAATAGCATCACGAGAAATCGACCTGAATTCTCCATTCTCATCTAGCACATCTATCGAAGAACTCCTGCCTCCAACCATCATCCCACGAACCCATGGGTCTCTGTCATCAGGCAGCATCCTTCTGTCCAGCAGCATCTCGACCAAGTCATCCTTCCTCAGCCCGTATTTCCTATCGAGAAGCGGACCGTGGAAGACGTCTCCAAGATCATCTAGACTCGGAGACCCATAATCCTCTAAGAAGCTATAAGCCCATGGGGGCAAATCGGACTCTTTCCCGCCACCAGCTGCGTCGGACACATGCCTTCGTTCCGCCAGTCATAGAAAAACCAACGGGTCGCCTATGGCCATCATTTTGCACCATACATTACTAATGATTGAAGTGCAATACCGTGGCGGAGTCGTCGGAGGTAGTTGCTTGGCATCGGTTGAATGGAGGTCGATTCCGACCGTACTTTACCCTCAGGAGATTCTTGACAAGGCATTTGGAAGGGCGAGCAGTCAGGCGGATTTAGTAGAGGATCCGGACAAGTACCATCGTGTCAGGAAGCAGATGAGTCGGATGGTGCAGTCTGCTTGCGACGTCGCGACAAAGACCCTAAACTCGTATGTTGGCAGGTGGCCTAGCCTAAACGCGTTATCCGAGTTCGACCAGGCGCTCGTTGACGCGGCAGTCGGGTGTGACGATTACAAAAAGAACCTAGCAGCATTGCAATGGGCCGCAGAGAGGTCACAGAGGATTTCTGGAGAGGCACAGTCAAAGATTCTCAGACTTAGAGATATTGACGGATTCCACAAGGCTAGGAGGCACGCATATGGGCGATTATCCTCAATTATTGACCAGATTTCACCTCAGATATTGTGGTTGGGAGAAGCTCGCGACGTTCTTCGAAAACTTCCCTCTACCGATCCATTCGAACCTTGCATTGTCGTGGCCGGGTCACCCAATGTCGGAAAATCCGCATTAATTGGTGCGCTGTCGAGTGGGGAGCCCCAGGTCGCATCTTACCCATTTACAACCAAGCAAATACACCTTGGTCACTTCACACATCGCCGGAGAGTGTACCAGATGGTGGATACCCCTGGTCTTCTAGATAGGCCAATGACTGAGAGAAACCAGATTGAGATGCAGGCGATTGCCGCTCTGGAGCATCTTGGGGACGTCCTATTGTTTCTGATTGATAGGACTGATGATTCGACAACTCCGGTTTCTGAGCAAGAGCACCTCCTAGGGGAGGTGAGGGGTTTACTGTCCGGTCGGAGAGTCCTCGTGGTTTCGACCAAGTCCGATCTCATCGAGGAAAATGAATCTCAAGACGATCACAGAATCAGCTCAATTACCGGGGATGGATTAGAGGAACTGAGGACTAATCTAATCGAGATAATTGACGCAGATAGGGTGGAAGATCCGCTGTCGCTCCCTGAACATTGGCCTCGTCAAGATGAGAACTAGATACACCCTGGAATTATACGTGCCACGAATGGCCGCATACTACGCAGTAGAAGTTGTGCCCGCCATATGACTCAGGAAGGCCCGTGACGTCCACCTCAGACCCGCAGTTGGGGCATTTTGTCACACGCATGACCTATCCAATGCGGATTGGTTATTCAACGATACTGAGGAAGACCCACCTCTAACCCTGCATTCGCTTCAGGAGGTTCCTAATCGGAAAAGCCATCTCCCCGGCCCCAAGCAGCAGCAGTCCAGAGGTAGCAGCTAGAATTATCTCAACGAAATTGTCTAAGTGTATCCTCGAGGTCACCTCCACCAACTGCTCATCGAGATCAGACCCCTCGTAACCAGCAGTTATGAAGCGGTAGGAACCAGGATCGAGCTCGAAACTCAGTGAACCTTCATTCTGTGGGCCTCCCGCAACTAGGAACTCTTCAATTTCTTCTTCTGTGCACATGGTAAGCCCGAAACCATCCGGAGGACATTCTTCTGCAGCAGAGGAATCTACCACCCCCAACCATCCCCTATCTGGCTCATTCCACTCGACATCGAGAGTGATTTCTAATAGTCCGAATGCCGTTGGAACGTCCAAATCCTCATCCATCATTGCGACATAGCACCCCGAGTCATCATCAGAGCAGGGGACAATAGGAACTCGACTGCCATTAGCGGGTGTTTGGTATCCAATTAGGCTCAGAACCAGAATCAGGGCGCACAGCAATCCGACCAACATCGGTAGAATGGAAAGGACCCTGACCATCATTCTAACATTCCTCCTGGTTCAAAGCGATTTAACCTGACGCCCCCATGATAATCTGTAATGCAAGTAGTCCAACGAAGATTGCAATACCGAAGTACATCAAGAAGCTGAACCTTTTCCTTGTTTTCTCTCGCCGTTCAAACATTGTTTGGCAACCATCATCACCACATATCGAAGGTTCGCTATCTAATGAGATAGGCTTCCAGCAAACTGAACAATGCCTGTGCGGCTCTACCGCGACTCTCGTTCTTGACTTGCTACCCCTGTTCGACGCTGCTGCGTGAGCCTGCTTCGCAGTCCTCTTTGCCGCCTTTAGGATGGTATCTTTCCTGCTAGCCATTAGACCCTCACCTTCGTCCCCTCGAAATCATCACCTTCTAGTGATTTCTTGATTACTTGAGTGTCCCTGCCGTCAAGCACATCCAGGGGCATCGAATGGTCAACCGCCTCGCCCACGCCAATCGGGTCAACGACCTGGGAAGTACCTGCCTCTGCATGTTCTGGTGGTCCCACTATCTGTTGCAATTCTCTTAGTGTCAGCTCATCGAAGGATTCTGCATCATGATTATCTCTGGGATCCTGTGAATAGACGTGAGAGACATTAGTAGCGATTACACACTTCTCAGCCCCGCTTTGTATCGCCAACCTAATCGCAACTGCATCGGTGGTGTGCCCTGGCTCGGTCCCCCCCATTACCACAACATCACAATTCTCCAATTCTAAAGCCGCTTCTGCTGTGCTTTCTGGAATTTTTCTTGATACTGCAAGACCTCCTTCTGAAATGGCCTCTCTGACAATGGTTGCGTTGAGCCTCGTTGCGGCAATTCCAATCCGGTCCAAGTGAGCCACATCTTCAATAAATGGCTTGGCTAATTCTATTCCCTCCCGAGCTGGGGCTCCACCTCCAACCACCAAGGCAACCTTTGACCCCGATTCTACACTTGCAACAATTACGCTGACCAAACTCTGTAACCAGTTGTGCCTCTCTTCGACTTCTGGCCTAAGCAAACTCCCGCCGAGCGCAACAACAACCGTCGCCATCGACCATAGGTTGGCACCTTGCCTTTCAATACGTATGCTCTACTGGCGCTGAAGGGTTGAAATGCCGCCCGTGATGGCAAATCACGGAGGAGTATCATGTCTGACGAGATAGCGCAGCAGCAGCGTAGGCTCCGACTCAAGAAGTCACTGGCCGAACTCTCCGGAATGAAGGGCATGGGGACTGAGTTGGTAACCGTCATAATCCCGCCTGATAGAATGATTAGCGATGTTCGTCAACATCTTGGAAATGAGGCCGGTCAAGCAGCCAACATCAAGTCAAAATCCACGAAGAAACATGTTACTGATGCCATAGAATCAGCAATCTCCACAATTAATCGGTACAAGACGCCCGGAGAGTCTGGAATCGCAATTTTCGTCGGCCACGTAATCGTTGGAAACAACAAGACTAGACTCATGTCTACAGTAATTGATGACCCTCCCGAACCATTCCCATCATTCAGGTACAGGTGCGATTCAACATTCGAAATCAGCCAGTTGGAAGAGATGCTAATCGATCGAACTTCGTATGCCCTTTTCGTGATAGATAGATCCGAGGCAGCTTATGGTTTGGCATCAGGAAAAAGGCTTCATTGCCAAGAACATATCACTTCACTAGTTCCCTCGAAGCATGGCAGAGGGGGGCAATCCGCACAGAGGTTCGAGAGACTGATCGAGGAGGCCGCTCATAACTTCTTCAAGAAAGCAGCAGAGAGGGCGTCAAACTATTGGCTCCCAATGGTCCAGGATTTGAAGGGGGTTATCATTGGAGGACCAGGAGCGACAAAGGACTTCGTCGTGAAGAATGACTACTTTCATCACGAAATAAAGAAACTGATTGCCGAACCTTTCTTTGACGTCGGGTATTCCAACGAAAGCGGCCTAAGGGAATTGATTCAACGTGCCGGCTCAACGATGGATCAGATCGAGCTAGATGTCGAACGGACAATCGTCGATGAATTCTTGCAGGAGGTGATGAAATCAAATCCAAAGGCGACTTATGGGGAGATGATGATTCGTTCCGCACTGGACCAAGGGGCAGTTTCCACTCTTCTACTATCAGAGGCACTAACAAAGAGGAGAGTCACGTGGTTCTGCAAGGCTTGCAAGAACGAGTGGGTAAGGACGCATGAAAAGTCCAGTTCAACCCCATCTTGCCCTGATTGCAAATCAGAAAAGGTCATTGAGGACGAGGAGAATTCAGAGGATCTTATCGACGAACTAACAATATTGGCTGGCCACACTTCCGCAAAGGTCAGGCTAATCTCTCTGGATACCGAGGAGGGTTCGACACTCAATACGGCATTCGGCGGAATTGCCGCATTGTTGAGGTACCCAATTTCTTGAGGTGATTTGGATTAGAGATCTAATTGATGAGATAACCCCAACCTTCTCCAAAGCCATGAAATCACTGCAGGTGGATGATTCAGTGTGGCTTCCACTAATCGGAAGGGCAACTGTTGAGGATCATGGAGACATCGCGCTTCCATGCCATTCTCTGGCAAGTAGGCTGAGAAAATCACCCCGGGATATAGCAGAGCAAATTTGTTCACTCGTCAAGGAAGATTTAGCCCCGATTGCAAACGTCTCATCAATAAGTGGATTCGTTAACGTCACTGCAAAACCAGCATGGCTCTCGAGATCACTTTCGCTTCTCCTCTCTGATCCGAGATTGGGCATCGAGTCAGAAAAGCCATTCACATTCGCCATCGACTATTCTGCTCCTAATGTAGCCAAGGAGATGCACGTCGGCCACCTGAGGTCCACGGTGATAGGTGATTCCATAGTCAGAATGCTTGAGTTCAAGGGCCATAGGGCTATTCGGGAGAATCACGTAGGGGACTGGGGTACTCCATTCGGAATGTTGATCGAACACCTTCTAGATCTCGGCGAGGATCAGGCGGCAAACGAGTTGGGAGTGGGGGACCTGGATTCATTCTACAAACAGGCTAGGGAAAAATTTGTCTCGGATGATGAGTTTGCTGACAGATCCAGAAGCCGGGTGGTTCTTCTACAAGGGGGCGATTCAGAGACACTCCGTCTCTGGAGGATACTGGTTGATGAATCAATGAGGTACTTCAACGAGGTTTACTCGATGCTAGGAGTTCTACTAACCGATGAAGACATCAGAGGTGAGTCTAGCTATAGGGACTTACTTCCAGAGGTCGTTGAACGGCTCAAGGACGTAGGAATGCTGGAGGAGAGTGAGGGTGCAGATGTGGTGTTCCCGGGCGGATGGGTCAATCGGGAAGGTGACCCACTTCCGATGATAATTAGGAAGGCAGACGGAGGCTACAACTACAGCACATCAGATCTGGCATGCATTATCGATAGGGTAGAGAGGATAGGTTGTGATGGGTTTCTGTATGTAGTAGGAACCCCTCAAAAGCAGCACTTCGAGATGGTTTTCCAAGTTGCTATCCAAGCCGGATTTATGGATGAAAATCATCAAGCAGTCCATGTCAACTTTGGCTCAGTTCTAGATACCGATGGGAAGGTTCTCAAGAGTCGAGAGGGCGAGGTAATCAAGCTACATGATCTACTCGATGAGGCGATAAGGAGGGCAGAGGATGCAATCAATGAGAAGAACCCGGACCTGGTTGGCGAGGAGAGGAAGCAGGTCGCCAGAACAGTGGGAATTGGTGCAGTGAAGTATGCAGACCTCTCCACTGAAAGGACGAAAGACTACGTTTTCGATTGGGAGAGGATGCTATCCTTCGACGGAAATACGGCTCCATACCTACAATACGCATACGCCAGAATTTGCAGTATCTTCAGAAAGTGGGACGGAGATAGGGAGTCACTTAGGGAGAACTCCGAGTCTTTACTGGAAGATGACCTTGGCATACTAACAACAGAAGAACTGACACTAGCTCGTAGACTTGTAGAATTTCCATCAATAATGGATGACTCCATCTCTACGTTTAGTCCTCACAAGCTTTGCAAACACCTTCATTCGATAGCATCCTCATTTGCTTCCTTTTACGAAAATTGTAGCATCCTGAAGGAGGATAACGATGTGCTATCCAAAAGAAGACTTGCATTGTGCGATCTCACTGCTAGAGAGCTCCAACTTGGATTGGGCATCATGGGAATAGATGTCCCAGAGAGAATGTGAATCTAGGCATGTTCAAAATATGCAACCTCTCGCCTTCTCCATGGTTAGAGTAGGAGACAAGGCCCCAGATTTTACATTGAAGAATGCCGCAAAAGAAGATGTAACACTATCCGAACATCGCGGAAAGACTGTGATTCTAGCATTCTATCCCGGAGCATTTACTGGTGTTTGCGACAAAGAGATGTGCTCTCTTCAAGAAAATCTCGCCAACCTGAATGATTCCAATGCGAGTGTTTTGGGCATTAGCGTAGACTCTCCATGGGCAAATGCAGAGTTTGCGAGGAGATACAACTTAGAATTCGAACTACTATCGGACCTAGATAGAGATGTAGTCGAGTCATACGATGCTAAATTCGTCGGACTCGGTGGACTCGATGGTTATGTCTGCGCAAACCGTGTCATAATTATCATTGACAGCGAGGGTACGGTCCAGTATCGATGGGTTGCTGAGAATCCTGGTGTCGAGCCAGACTACGAAGAAGTTGTTTCCTTCTGCGCTGCCTAGCCCCAAGCAAGGTGACGAACCAAGGAACCGTAGATTATCCCGGATACAGCAAGACTCTCTTCGTTGAACCTGTCCATGTTGTCCAAGTAGGTGTGGTATTCTGACGAGCCGGAGCCATAACACATCATTGCCAAGCCAAAATCATCCGATTCTTGGTGGATTCCAAACACGAATGGTGCATGATCAGAGTTGTATGGCATCTCCTCCGAGGCAAGCTCTCTGACGCTAATACTGTATTTCTCGTACAGTTCTGGTTGCGACTTGGCAAACTCGTCAACCAAACCCTCGATGTGTTTCACATCCGTTGCACTGTTACCCTGCAGGGTCACTCCGGAGTTCCTCTCGGCATCTACGTGGTTCATATCCAGATTGATGTAAAGTCTGAGGTTATCCTCCAACATTTCCCTATGCTTACTGACCCACTCCGATGACCCCCAGAGTCCTTCTTCTTCCCCTCCCCATGTGCAGAAGTAGATAGTCAATCCAGGATCACCAAGCTCTTCTTGCAACAAACCGAATTGCCTAGCCATTTCCATGACGGTAGCAGTTCCTGCAGTGTTGTCCACAGCACCTTGGCCATTGTATACGGTGTCGTGATGAGCTCCAATTACAACCAACTCTTCGGTCTCACCCTCGATAATGCCGCACGGTACGTGGACGTTGCCATTGTTCTGATTGTCTACGTCAATCTGGAATTCTAGCATCCCTTCTGAATTGACTACCTGGTCGCGGATAGTCTCGCCTACACTCTTTGAGACCATCACGAAACCGATGTCATAGGGCCTTTCCTCAAACTGGGTGATATCAAGAGATTTCGAGTAGGGGACGCAATCACCCGAAACCAACTCGTCACAATTTTGCCTGGAATTTACCGCAATTAAACCTCTCAGGCCATTCTCTTGGGCTCGCTTCATCAGGATGGTGTTGCTCTCCGTCCCCGGCTCTCCATTCTCGCCATCCAATAGCCATACCAATCCAACGCCATTACTTGCTGAACTCCAATCCTGAGTTTCATTCCCCATAGCCAAGTCAATCACGTTGACATCACTACTAGCTGGGATATTCACGCTTCCGCTGTATCCCTGGACGACGAAATCTGATCTGTGTTCGAATTGCAACTCGTCTCTGTCTAAATCGGCAACAGAGCAAGGAGTCGGACCCCCGAAAATCCCTCCGACGTTGCCAGGAGTGCAGATCATCATTTCGAATGTGTTCCCCATGTAGTACAGTGGGACCTCAAACTCTTCGAGAGTGGAGGGCAATCCACTATTCGAGAAATTGGTCTTGATCGATTGTGCAGCATTCTCCTCTTCCACTGTTCCTGAGAGCCTCCCTCCCCAGTCCGGATCCCCTAGATCCACCAGTCCTTGGGCATACGCCCTAGTTTGGTTGGTGTCGAAGTCAATCAACTCGTACTGTTGCCCTCCTTTGACCCACTTTGCTAGATTATCTCCGAACAATAAACCGCCCCCTGCCGCCCCAAGGACAATCATCCCTACAACGATAATTGTGGAAGTCGGTTTCCCAAAACTAGGTGACCATTCAGTCATGTTATGGCAATTGAAATCTTTCCACCACTATTGAACCCATTCCAGTACAGGTCAGGGGAGGCATCAATCTTCAGCACGGACCTCTTCGCCAGTCCATCTTTTGCCCAAGGAATGATCAACTCCTAACTGGTCCAGTATCCTTGCAACTACAAAGTCAACTAGATCTCCAATGTTTCTAGGGGAATGGTAGAAACCCGGACTAGCTGGAAGGATTACTACCCCCCACTCGGAGAGGTTGAACATTGCTTTCAGATGGGGGGTGGAGTAGGGGGCCTCCCTTGGAACTATGATCAGCTTCCTCCTTTCCTTCATTGCCACCAGTGCACTCCTGGTTGCAAGATTGTCACTAATTCCGGCAGCTATCTTTCCAATGGTTGTTCCACTGGCCGGACATACGACGTAAGCATCGAATCTAGCAGATCCAGATGCTGCTTTAGCTGCAAGGTTGGCATTATCTTCGAGGGTCACGCCTTCTCTATCGGCCAATTGGCTAGGTGTTATCCCACATTCCAGATCCAGATTAATGGCTCCGGTGCTAGTTACTATCAGGTTCACAGACCATTTGTGTTCCACCAGTGCTTCAATTAGCCTGACGCAGTACTGTGCTCCCGATGCCCCCGTTAGTGCGACAACTGCCTCGGGCATGCCATCGCGGCATACCCCACTCCATTCAATGGTTTCCCAACCTCACATCGACTGTTCCAGGCACTCTGCAAGGAACTCATACTCTTCGAGACTATTGTAAAGTTGCGCTGAAATTCTGATGTACCGCCTTCCATGGTGCCTCCATGGAAAAACTGGGACTTGCACCCCAAACTCGTCCAGCAGATAGTTGTGATAGGGGTCGCCTTCCATGCTCATTGGCCCCACATCCCCCTCTCCGGGCATCTCCACAGACGCTATCGATGAAACCAGTGAATCTGGAACCGGCTCTGTGGTCCCAAGTGCATCGCAGAGAATCTTCCTACCCTCAAGCGCCAATGCCCTGTTTCTTTCCATTATCTCCGGCCATCCGCCCTCGACTAGTCCACCTAGGAAATCGATTGCTAGTGGGATACATAGCCAGGGAGTAGGGTCTTGGGTTCCAGGCCATCCAAATTCAAATTCGAACTTTTCTTGTTCAGTACCTTCGAAGCTGGCACCGTGACTGATACTTAGAGGTCTAACCATCTTCTTCAGGTCAGACCTGATGTGTAGAAAGGCAGAACCTTTCGGTGTGCAGAGCCATTTGTGGCAATTACCTGTGCAGTAAGCCGCATCTAGATCACTGAGGTCTAGAGGCACAATGCCCGGACCATGCGCCGCATCAAGGAGAACATCTACACCCGATGACTGCAACTCTCCGACGAGCCTTTCGAACGGCATCCTAAGGCCCGTGGCGCTAGTCACGGTATCCACCATTGCTAGTACTGTTCGTTCGGTAACAGATCCCATGATCAGGTCTACGATTTCATCCTCGCTCTCGACTCTGAATGGTACTTCTACAACCACTGTCTTCGCGCCCGCCCTCTCAGTAACGAAGTCGACCGCATTCCAACATGCCTGGTAGCTGTGGTCGGTGACTAGAATCTCGTCACCCGGTTGAAGTACAAGGCTTCTGAGTACAGTGTTTACACCTTCTGTGGTATTCTTAACTAATGTCATTCCTCCAGGATCAGCATTCATGAATTCTGCAAGTTTATTGATCGAGGATTCTATCATGGGGGTGTATTCCCTTTCAAAGAACCTTACAGGGTCACTCTCGATGATTCCCCTAAGCCTACTTTGTTCTTCAAGGACCGCTATTGGCGTAGCTCCGAAGGAGCCATGATTGAGAAAACAAGTATCTGTAGAGAGCATCCAGTGCTTAGACAAATCACTTCTTACAGGCCTGTTCACACTACCATCTCCGGACTCCAATCTACAGGATTCCTAGGCACTCTTCCTAGGAAATCCTCACAAGTCAGCCTCAGGCTCTTCTCAATTCTCATGAAGTCTAATGGAACGCCCTTCTTGTCTTTCTCATAACCTAGGTGGGAAAGGCTGGTATGGGCCCCCGCGTCAATGCCGCAGCATTCCAGATCCTGTACCCTGGTCCCGGGAGTGTCTATGTTGATTGACATCCCATGGCGGCTAACCCAGTGGAGGAATGATAGTCCGATTGAGCAAATCTTGTGCCCATCGACCCATGCTCCTTGCATCGCTTCATCCTTGTAAGCAGAAACCCCGCATTCGGCAAGAGCAGCAATCGCCCAGTCTTCCAGCCTACCAATTACCCCTCTAACACTCTGTTCCCCGATTTCCCACTTCACAATTGGATATACGACAAGTTGACCTGGACCATGCCAAGTAATGCCTCCGCCTCTGTCTGTTAGGCAAGTTGGATAACCATCAACGATAACATTGTCACGGACTGCCTTTGGGCCAATTGTCACAACTTCTGGATGTTGGACGAAGATTAAGGCATCACCAATATCCCCTGCTATCCTCCTTTTTTGCAGTTCCTTCATCGACTCAGACATTACTTGATAATCTACTATCCCGCACCTTAGTACGTCGATTCCGCCCATTCGAAACCTCAGTTGATGTGGATGGCGTGACCAAGGGTCTTGAGTACGCTTTCGTGGAATGCCTCGGACATGGTCGGATGGGCGTGCACAGTACCTGCCACGTCCTCAAGCAAAGCCCCCATCTCCAGAGCCAACACGAACTCAGAGTGTAACTCTGCAACATGGCTTCCCACTGCTTGGACTCCAAGGATGACGTGATCAGACTCTCTTGCAGTTACTCGTATGAAACCCCCTGTCTTCTCAGCCTCCAGACTCAATGCTCTGCCATTTGCAGCAAGTGGAAACTTGCCCACAATGATTTCTTCTCCCCTTTCTTCTGCTTCATCAGGAGTTAGTCCGACAGAAACTATCTCAGGCTCGGTAAAGACGATTGCAGGGATAGCTATCTTGTCGAATTCTCTTTTGTGACCAGCAATAATCTCGGCCACCATCTCCCCTTCCGCACTAGCCTTGTGGGCAAGCATTGGCTCACCAGATACATCTCCAATTGCATATACTCCGGGAACCGATGTTCTGCATTGCCTGTCCGTTCTGATGAAGCGTCCCGATCCATCCATCCTAACTCCGGTGTTCTCCAGTCCCCAGCCCTTGGTGTTGGGCTTCCTACCTACGGTGACTAGGACCTTGTCCACCTTCACCTTGTGCTCAGTTCCTTCTTTTTCGAATGTCAATTCAGCCTTCTTCGATGCGCCCCGCCCCTTGATTTCTACACCTCTTGCCAGTGCATCGGTATGGACTGAGACCTTGTGCTTCTTCAGCCATAGTTCCAGGGGTCTCCTGATTTCCTTGTCCATTATGGCCAAGACGCTACTCATACCCTCCACAACAGTAATTTCGGAACCAAGCTTAGCCAGAGCACACCCCAATTCGAGTCCGATATAACCCCCTCCGACAATTGCAACGCTCTTAGGCAACGATTCTAGATCCAATGCACCGCTTGAGGAGAGGACAAACTCCTCGTCACACGGCATGAATGGCAAATCTATGTGGCTAGATCCAGTAGCAATGATGACGTTCTCGGCCTCTATCCTCACACTACCGCTGCTAGAATCTACTGTGCAACTCTTCGGCCCATCGAAATTTGCCCACCCCTTGATCAGGTCAGCTCCCGCTGCTTTCAGTAAACCCTCCACGCCCTTGTTCAATCTATCAACAATGGAATCCTTCCAAGATACCAGTCCAACCATGTCAACTTCGGCTTCACCTTTGACAGAAAGTCCCATATGCCCCCCATCAGCAGAATGCTGGCGAAGGGACTCAAACCTCTCTGCAGCATGGATAATTGCCTTGCTAGGTATGCATCCCCTGATTAGGCAAGTACCTCCTGCCTTGTCACCCTCTACAACAATCGTATCAAGTCCCAGTTGCGCTGATCGGATTCCCGCTACGTAACCCCCCGGCCCAGCACCAATTACCAAGACTTGGCATTTGCGTGAATCTGCCATTATAGTCCCTCACATGAAAATGAGTGCTGGGTTTTCCAGCATTCTCTTGAGGTGCTGAATTAGGGACGCTCCATCCGCCCCATCGACCACTCGGTGGTCAAAGGCGCTTGAAAGATTCATAATTCTCCTGATGACAACCTTCCCGTCCTTGACAACAGGCATCTCTCTTGCCTTGTGAACCCCAAGGATGGAAACCTCTGGATGATTGATGATCGGGGTCGCCCCCAGGCCACCCTCTCGCCCTAGGCTTGTTATCGTGAAAGTGGAACCGGTGAGCTCATCTAGACTTGCACTACCATCTCTAGCAGATCCGGATACTCTTTGCATTTCTGATGCAGCGTTCCAGATGTCCATGGCCTCAACGTGCTTAACCACTGGGACATACAAACCGCGCTCAGTCTGAGTAGCAATTCCTATGTTCACAGCTCCCTGCCTATTCACAACGCCGCCCTCATCATCGAAGTGCGCATTGCATTCGGGATGTTGGGGCATGATCTTAGCAAGAGCCAGCATGATGAATGGAAGATATGTCAGCTTCGGTTGGGAATCGTCCTTTGTCGAGTTTAGGACCTGCCTCAAAGCCTCTAGCTCGGTAATATCGACCTCTTCGAAATATGAGAAGTGTGGTATTCTGCTCTTCGAGAGGCTCATTTGCTCAGAGATCTTTCTCCTTAGTCCTACCACCTTCACTGGAGTAACCTCGGTCCTCTTAACGGAGTATGCCATAGGCGCGGCACCTGAAACTGCCCCACCCGCTGCAATGAATGCGTCCAAATCAGCATGTCTGATCCTACCAGCCGGCCCCGATCCTCTTACGGTTGCAAGATCAACGTCATTCTCCCTTGCCCGCTTCCTAATCGCAGGACTAGCAAGGACTCGCCCGGTTGTTGTTTGGGATGGCGCCTTGGGTGCAGGAGCAGGTGCAGGAGCAGGAGCAGGAGCAGGTGCAGGAGCAGGTGCAGGAGCAGGTGCAGGAGCAGGAGCAGGAGCAGGTGCAGGAGCAGGAGTAGGAGCAGGAGTAGGAGCAGGTGCCGACACAGGTTCCGTTTTCGAGGGCTCGTCTTCGTCGCTCGATACTTCCTCACTTGCCGTTGCTTCTCCCTCGATTTCGATTTCCAGAAGAGTTGTTCCAACTGCAATCATGTCTCCAACACCCCCACTTAGGGAATCTATTACCCCACTTTTAGGGGATGGAATTGTCACTGTTGCTTTGTCTGTCATCACATCCACAATAGGGTCGTCCTCAGAGACAGAATCTCCAACCGATACGTGCCATTGGACCACTTCTCCTTCAACTACCCCCTCTCCAATATCGGGCAACTTGAATACGAAATTTCCCATCTCACTCCTCCTGTGTTTTCACTATCGCCGCTGCGATTCTAGATGGTCCGGGCATGTAATCCCATTCAGTAGTATGGGGGAATGGTGTGTCCCAACCAGTCACCCTCTCAATGGGTGCCTCAAGGTGGTAGAAGCACCTCTCCTGTATGGAAGCCGCCATTTCTGCACCGAATCCGCTGGTTTTCGGTGCTTCATGGACAATTACACACCTTCCTGTCTTCTCAACCGAACTTACGACTGACTCCCTGTCCCATGGAACAAGGGTCTGTAGGTCAATCAGGTCACACGACACTCCGCTGTCCCTAATTGCTTGCTCACAAACATGAACCATCGCACCCCATGAGATTACCGTGCAATCGCTTCCTTGCTGTGCAACTCTTGCCTCGCCAAGTGGGATTCTGTAGTGGCCCTCGGGAACTTCTGCCTCTGGATGATCAGACCATGTTGGCACGTTGTGAGGGTCCCCATAGAATGGTCCTCGGTAACACCTCTTCGGCTCGAAGAAAACCACAGGATCATTGCTCTCAATTGCGCTAATTAGCAGACCCTTCGCATTGTAAGGGGTTGAGCAGTAAACTACCTTTAGCCCAGGAGTGTGTGTGAACTGGGACTCTGGGGATTGCGAATGATGGTGACCTCCCCTAATGCCGCCCCCAGCTGGAGTCCGTAGTGTGACAGGAGACCAGAACTCACCTCCAGACCTGTGTCTAACCTTTGCCATCTCGTTCACAATCTGATCATAAGCCGGAAAGATGTAGTCAGCAAACTGAATTTCCACTACAGGCCTGAGCCCATTCAATCCCATGCCAAAAGCAGTTGCAGCAATGCCTCCTTCCGAAAGTGGAGAATCGAAAACACGATGACTACCATGTTTTTCTTGCAGTCCGTCGGTCGTTCTGAACACCCCTCCAAAGTAACCCACGTCTTCTCCGAATATGATTACATCCGGGTCACTATCTAGCATATTGTCGAGAGCGCTGTTCAATGATTGAATCATGTTCATGTTTGTCATTTTCAGCCCTCCATCATCTCATCATGCTGCTCCTTAAGGTGCCATGGCATCTCCTCGTAAACCTCAGTGAAGATTGTCTCTGCCGAGGGATATGGGCCATTGGCTAGGTCTCCGAATTTTACCGCCTCCTTGTAAGCATCAATCACCTCTCCGTCTATCCTCTCCTCCAGTTCTTTTTGCTGATCCTCGCTCCACTCTCCCAATTTAATCAGGTGCTCTTTCAGCCTATCTACCGGATCCCCGCCGGGCCATTTGGTATGCTCGTCCTTGGGCCTATATCTGCTGGGATCGTCGCTGCTGCTGTGTGCTCCGGTTCTGTAAGTTAGAACCTCTATGTGCGTGGCACCAGAACCTGCTGCAGCTCTCTCTCGTGCCCACTTGGTTACAGAATATAGTGCCAAGAAATCGTTTCCGTCCACTCTAATTGAGGCAAGACCGAAGGGAATTCCTCTCGATGCGAAACTACCCATTCCGGTGGCGAAGTTGGAGTGAGTGGATATTGCCCATTGGTTATTGACCAAATTCAGAATTACAGGGGCGTTGAAAACACTTGCGAAGTTTAACGCATAGTGGTAATCCCCCTCAGCGCTAGCCCCATCGCCTATCCAGGTAATAGTCACTTCATCGAGTCCCTTGTAACTAGATGCAAGGGACACCCCTACTGCCTGGCTGAACTGCGTTCCAACAGGACTGGAAACAGAAATGAAACGACCCTCCCGATACGAATAGTGTACCGGCATCTGTCTGCCCTTGATGTTGTCTTCTACATTTCCAATGCAGTGGCAAATCATGCTAACCATGTCCCTACCCCTGACGAATTGAGCACCCGGTTGCCTGTAAGTTGGGAAAATCCAGTCTTGCTCCTCCAAAGCCATTGTTTGGGCAATAGCAACCGCTTCCTCTCCCAATGAACGCATGTAGAAAGAGAGAAGCCCAGTCCTCTGCATTTTCATCATCCTATCATCGAAGATCCTCAGTCTGACCATGTGCTCCAAGCCGATTAGGAGTTGATCCGCGGTGAGTCCCGGGTCCCACTCCCCCGAGGCATTTCCATCATCATCAAGCACTCTGACTAGTCCATTAGCTAGTTCGATCGTGTCTTGAAAATGACAACTCTTTGGATCGGGCTTGGGGAAATCGCCAGGTTTCCATGGCCAGTTTTCGAAACTCGCTTCCTCTCCCGGCCTGAATGGGGCGTCCGGCACGTGAATTTTCCCGCCGGTGTCCCTAGGAGTCATGTTTCATCCCTCCGCTCATCATGAATTATCAACCTCTGCAACAACCAATCTCTTCTGTGACATGATGTGACTAACCGCAGAACCAGTAGAGTCTCGAGTCACCACTGGCTCACCCCCCATTGCCTCCTCCCAAAGAAGACCAGCCCTGTAACTTGACCTAACTAGCGGTCCACTAGCGACGGCACCGAACCCAAGCTCCCTTGCTAGTCGATCCCAGTCTGCAAAATTGCTTGGCTCAGGAAACCTGTCAACAGGGAGGTGCCTGAAGCTAGGCTGCAGATACTGCCCTAGGGTAATCATGTCGACCCCAGCTTCACGAATCATCTTCATGGCCTCTTCCACCTCTTCGTCGGATTCTCCAAGGCCGACCATTAGGCTAGTCTTGGTTAGTATATCCGGGCGCACTTCCTTTGCCTTCCTCAGTATGTCTAGGGATTGCCCGAATGAGGCCCTGCGATCTCGAACTATTCGATCTAGGCGAGGCACGCACTCGACATTATGCGCGAAAACCCTCAGGGGCAGGCCATCCAACATTTCCTCTAGAGCCTCTAGATTACCGTCAAGATCGGAACAAAGCAATTCCAATCCAACATCCGGATTCTTGATGGAAACCTCTGAGATGCAATCCCGGTAGTGCATTGCTCCGCCATCTTGAAGGTCATCTCTGTTTACAACAGTAATTACTGCATAGCTCAGCCCCATATTGAAAACTGCATCAGCTAACTCTTTGGGTTCTTCCGCATTTAGCTCCGGAGGATCCTTCACCGTTCCTACTGCACAGAATCTGCATCCCCTGGTGCACACTTCCCCGGCTACCATGAATGTAGCAGTCCCCCTGCCCCAGCAATCGTGTACGTTCGGGCACCGAGCCTCTTCGCAGACTGTATTCAATCCATGAGTTTCGACATTGCTCTTGGTTTCGTTGTATCTAGACTGAGCCAGACCAGTTGGAAGTGCGGTCTTGAACCATGATGGCAGCCTCTTCCTCAAGTTTTTCCTTTTTTCCAGAGGGCCTATCGAACTGGTACTACCACAACCTAAGGACGCCTCTGCCCCGGTATCGATGATTGGCAACCGCCTCTCCATCGCTATCAGCGGATAGAAGAACGACATTAACCGTTCTCATTGCGAAGTCCCGCTTGTTGTGAGCAATCGGTAAAGTGTGTGGTCCCCTGCGGAATGCGTGCGCGGGTCGGTATTGGTCACTGGAGGTGCCAAAAGGATAGGTCGAGAAATTTGCTTGAGGCTTTCTGAAGAGGGATTCTCAATTGCCATCCACTACAGAAATTCCGAACAAGAAGCAAACCAGCTAGTCGGAGAGATAGAGGCCAGTGGCGGAAAGGCAATCTCCATTCGATGCGATCTCAATGATTACGACTCAGTGAAGGGATTAATTCACAGAGTAACAGAATCACTTGGGACTGTTGTGGGAGTGGTAAACAACGCCTCACTCTTCTCTTTCGACAGGATTGAAAACCTCTCCGAAGAACTGTGGACAGAACACATGAAAGTAAATGCACTCGCACCTCTAGTCTTAATCGGAGAGTTGTCCAAGTCTGCCAAAGAGCCCTCATGGGTGGTGAATGTGTTGGATTTCAAGGTTGAATCCCCAAATGCAGATTACCTGTCATATACGGGTTCAAGATTTGCAATGCACGGATTGACCTCTGCACTTGCAATTGACCTCGCCCCAAGAATCAGAGTTAACTCAGTTGCACCAGGGCACGTTCTTACTAGTGATGTTCTAGATGCCGACTCACTCGAGGCAATCCAATCTAAATCCCCATTAGGGTTCGGGCCATCTTCACATGATGTCTCTGAATCAATAGTCTTCTTGGCGAATTCTCCATCCATAACGGGGCAAACCATCTTCGTTGACTCTGGTGAGAGGTTTAGACAGGTGGGAAAAGATCCAGCGTTTGACAAGGAGTGAGAATATTGACAATAACAACTCACCATCTTAGTTCTATCATCGGAAGACTCGAGTCTTCTGGTTGGACAACATTGAGACTAGAGGACGTTGTAATTGAACTGGACATAGGAGCACATGATTACGAGAAGGGAGTGAAGCAACCCGTTAGATTCGATATCGAAGTTCTGCTCGAAGGCTCCGAACCCCCAATCAATGATCAGATTGGAGACGTGCTAGACTACGAGTATCTTCATCTCTCGATAGAAAAGGCAACTTCCCAGAGGAACACCCTAATGGAGACAATAGCCTCTTCGATTCTGGAATCTATACTAATTCCAGATAATGTTGTAGCCGGAGTGGTATGCTTGACCAAGATTTCTCCAATCGGATTTGATGGCAAATTTGGCTGCACCCTTGCGAGGGTGAAATCCAGATTTGAGAATTAATGGTGCAGGGGATGGGATTCGAACCCATGAAGCACTAAGCACCGGAGCTTAAGTCCGGCCCCTTTGACCAACTCGGGTACCCCTGCAGCCTAACGAGGCCCGACTTTCGATTTCAACCGAGCGGACGATAACGTGCAATAACCGACGCATCAACTACTCCAAACTCCCGAACTCTTTAACATCCCGGATGCGGCGCACAATCGTGCGAAATCGCAATCCCCACTCCTCAGTTCGTCAAACTACACTGGTCTCACTGTCGTTGGCATTATTGATGCTGATTCCCACTGGCTTCGATTTGGAATCATCAGAACTTCCCGATTACAAGGCCTTCAATGCCTCAGAAAGCGCCCCAGACGCCAACTTGTACAAGTTATACTTCGTACAGCCGGGTCAGAACCAGACTGCTGGAATGGACGGGCTGATCAGTACTCAGCCACCTGAAGGGAACGAGGACCAGGAAGTGGCAAGCGCCTTGGATGACGATGTCCAATTCATGACCATTTCACTGATGTCATCGATGGATTTCTTTGGGAGGAAGTTCCATGCCAATGACTCATACTACATTCCAGTTGAACTATTCCTAAAGTCAGAGGGGTCTCAGAATTCAAATGTAGATTGGACAGTTTCCATTATGACTTCAGAGAGAACCATCGGTTCCACAACTTACTCCGGTTCCGTCTGCTCCTCATCATTCGGCAGTAGTTGCGACTTCGATCATGAGATTATCGACGTGGGTATAGGAAATTCCGAATCTTTCCAAGTAGGGAAGAACGAGCGATTGATCATCAGGGTCAGGGCTAGCATGTCTGGATGCGACAGTAGCGACAGCCCCTTCGGCGGGTCTAGCTGTACTGCAGATGTTGCATTCAACAACATCGACAACGAGCCAAACAAATTCTCCAAGATGGAGGCAAATGGAAATGCACTGATGAACAGCATCATTGTAGTTCAGAGAGAAGGTGCAAACATTGCCGAGGGTTCTGAGATAGACTGGTACCCGAATGACATTGTCGAGGACAGGGAGATGCAGTTTTCCATAGATGCGATCAGTGCATTTGGGCGGGCGGACATATCCAGGGTCGACATACTCATGAGGGGGCCGGATGGAAACTACGAGGTCGATGAAAGAATCACTGGAGACATGGAGGATATCGAGGATTCCAGCACAGGGATATTTGGCAAATTCCTTTTCACATACGATAGTGGACTTTCACCCGGGGAGTATACGGTATTTCTCAGGGTTCGAGATGTCGGTGGCAACGAAATAGAGATAGAGCATGAACCAATAGAGATGCACCAGTTTGGCGTTTCACTGAAGCATCGTTTCGACCGTTCAGTGGAGTACTTCGCTCCCGGGAAGGTCACTCCCGTCCCCATGGTTCTTATCCATAGGGGCGATTCCACCAAGTCGATGAACGTAGAACTGGAAGTTCTGACTAATCTGGGTAGCTCTTGGTTGGTTGAGTTCGATTCACCAGCAGGGTACGAGATGAGTTCCGGGGGTACGGTGATCAATCCTACTGTGACACTCACAGCCCCAGATGATCTGACTGGGATGCCGAAGAAGATTGAGATCCGAGCCGTAGCCGAGGCGGATGTGGATGGGGTTATTTCGGTCGTCCATCAGGATACCCTCGTACTGAACGTGGAGAAGATTGACGTCTATCAGCCCCCTGTAGTCTCAGTATGGTCCGAGGATCATAAAATACCAATAGCGAACTCATCCAGGGGGGAAGCTCTTGATTCGACGATCCCTAGATTCGCTGAATACGGGGAATTCAACCCGTTTATTTTAGAGATTTTCAATACTGGTTTCGATGCAGACACCTTCAGAATCGACATTCTGAAGAGATCAAAATCAATCTTCCAATTCCACGATAACCTAACCGGCCAGCAGATCCTTCAATCCGAGGCCGACGGAACTTACCACACCCCTCTTCTGGAGAGGCACAGCACAAAGGTCCTGATTCTCGGGGTGAAGCCAAGCCTGGATAGGGAGGACGAGGATATCGGGGAGATTGAGATAGAAGTAATCAGTGGAGGCAATTCCTCAACCACAACTACCGTTTCATTCACAATCCAGAGGACATATGGCATTAGGGGGGAGATCTCACAGGATTGTGACGGAACTCCCCTCGGACACATGCAGGTGTCACTCTGCGCACCCGGACAGGATAGGCCCGTATTGGACTTCAGAGCACGATTGACCAATAGTGAGACGGATTTGGAAGCAGCATCGTGGTGGCTGCTACAGAACCCCTCCACATTGAAGGAAAATACGGATAGAAACTCCGCATATGGGCAATGGGATTTCAGAATAACAAATTCGGACGGAGAGGCAGTCCCTAGGGTTTCCCTTGGTCCCGGGGACTTCACCGAGGTCTTCATCAGTGCAACTCTGACCAATCAGGTAGAGGTGGGGAACCACACCGTCTATCTGAGGATTGTCGAGGACATTGAAGAAGACGAACCAAGATATTTCGATCTCCCGATGACCTTTGAGATTGAAGCAGATCAACCCATGTTGGAGATAGTTCAGGTTTCCCAGAATACCAAACTTGCTCCTGGTAATGACTATTCTATCCAGATGAAGGTAAAGAATGAGGGCAACAGTCCGATGACTGTTCTTCTGGAAGCCGATGTAGACGAGAGTGGTTGGGATGTGAGCATCGGTGGACTTTCTGGCTCCCCACTGATAGAAATTGATGCTTTTGACGAGGCAACCTTCACAGTCGAGGTTTCCGTTTCCAGTTCAGCAAACAACGGAGACTCAATTCCAATAATGGTCACTGCTACCCCACTAGACACGGAGCAGAGCTTCTCAGAGTCTCTAACCGCCAAGTTCACCCTTACGGCAATCGTTGAGATTGGCTCATTCGTAGATATAATCGTCAACGAAATGTCCCACCCCAGACCAATAACCCTTGTTCTTGTTTTGGTCAGTGTTCTGTTGCTTTTTGCCGGGATTCAGAGCAGGCTCAATAGGAGGAGGTGGGCAGCTCAGATGAGTATGTTGGAGTCACTCTCTGAAGATGAGGTAACGGTCGAAGAAAACACCCCTGAGATTCCCGCACCTGTCACGGTGGAGGAAGAACACAGTGGCCCAGACAGGTACGACGATGAAGATGTCGAGCTATTGTAGTCTGCAAATGTACGAACGACGCTCCATTCTTCTTAAGACCCTGAGTTAGCGGCCTACAAAACGAGACTGACACCCATGCAGTTAGTAACTTCAAATTATGAAGAATCTAGTCCCATGGGCAAGAAGATGTCAGCCACATTTCTGACATTCTTGCTTCTCATGACCGGGATAGCCTCGATGCAGATTGCAGTGTTCGAAGTTTCTGCTACTGTGAACGACCAGGATGCAGACGGTCTCCCATATGGGATTGAGTTCTTGATCAACACCCAGCCTCAGGATTGGGACTCGGATAACGACGGCCTCCCCGATGGATGGGAATGGCAATATGGATTAGACCCCCTGTCGTCATTAGGTGAAAACGGCTCCACGGGGGACCCCGACTCTGACGGACTCACAAACCTGAACGAGTATCTTTTCGGAATCCCTTCTGGTTGGGATGAGCCCTCTACTACAAACATCCTGGACAATGGTGTTTGGTGGAATGGCACTGTTCCTGTCTCAAACTGGGATGAGGAGAGTGCCATGCAAGTGATACAGGGCTCAGGTTCAGATGGCGCAGACGAGGATCCAGTAGGGAACATCTGCACTGATACGTTCGACAACGATCACGATGGAATGGTCGATTCTCATGATCCTGACTTCGATGGGGATGCCGATTGCAGCTCCAATGATGATGATGGGGACGGAATCGAAGACGAGGACCCCAATGGTTGGGATACCGATGGCGATGGAATGCCAGATGGGTGGGAGGTGGCAAATGGACTCGATCCAACTTCTAACTCAAACCAAGATGGGACCTTTGGAGACCCTGACTCAGATGGGCTTTCAAACATTTACGAGTACGTGAACCCAGCATGGGGGACTAGGAACGGAACGACATTTCCTCCTACGCAGTACTTCAGACCTGGGCCAATCAACATGACGATCACTGAATCACCTTGTAATCCAGTACTTTCACTCGGCCCGGGTGGGTGTGGAATTTTTACTGCAGAGGTGGATGGAATCACCCAGACCGACCCTCAGAACAACGATACCGATGGCGATGGTCTGAATGACTCCTTTGAGGGACTAGTCTTGCTCACTGACCCAACCTCCCCAGATACTGACTCTGACGGAATTCTAGATGGAATAGAATTCAATGGGTCGTACGGGGATCCAGCACAGGGGTCTGACCCTAGGAGTAACAACACAGACGGGGACCATTTGGATGATGGTGACGAAGATCTGAATGGCAATGGCGTGATTGATCCCGGTGAGACTGATCCAACTAGGATCAACGACGAAGGCGATTTCGATGGCGACGGTCTACAAAATTGGGAGGAGAACAACTCCTGCACTCTATGGAACGTATCCGATTCAGATGGGGGTGGCATAAGTGACGGGGACGAAGGATTCCCCGGACAGACCGATCCGTGCACATCCATTTTCGAACTAGTTTTCACAATCATTGACTGGGATGCAGATGCTGATACGCTAACCATCAACTCCACTGAAGGGATTAATCCCAACCCTGTTGATTGGAGGGGAAACGCCCCGATGGCTTACTTCGTTTCCCCCAATGGTACGCGGACACCGTTCAGCTATGCCTCCCTGGAGGAACCATCATTCCTGAAGGGAGTAGATACAGACCCCCCATTAGGCTCAACAATGATTTCGTTCATCAATGGCTCTTGGTGTTGGGATGCTTCTGCTAATGCAACCAATGACCCATGGTGTGATGATGACTACAAGGACACGGACGGCGATGGTCTTGCAGACTGGGAGGAATTGACAGCAGCATGGGGTTATCTATCCGATCCGACCCTATACGATACCGATGGGGATGGCGTCAATGATCTTTCTGAAACTCTGAACCTAACAGACCCTAGAGAGCCCTGTGACAACCTGCTTGATACCGATGGGGATGGGTTGAACAACTATTTCGAGAATACCACAGGGTGCTCAATGATTTTCGGTATTGGTGGCTTTGGCTTCGGGGGGAATTTCACGTCTGACGTTTGGTTCACTCTTTGGAACGTCGCAGATACGGACAATGGAGGAGTTGAGGATGGCCAGGAATATCTAGACGGGACAAACCCTCAGGACAATCCAGACGATGACATCAATCCTCTCGATACCGATGGGGATGGTATCCCCGACCTAATAGAGCAGGAGTTAGGAACTGACTGGCTTGACCCCGATACTGACGGTGGAGGAATCCCAGATGGTGAAGAATGCCCCGAGGATTTCTGGGTTCTGGATTGTATAGGTTCCCCGGGCGATCCCTTCAATCCAATTGACGATATACAGGAGAACGCACTGATGTTCACTGCCACAAATAGCTCCGAAGGACTGGATCCAACCATCAAACACTACTGGAGATGGCATACCTATGACTTCTACACTGGGGTATCTTGGGGCGTGAATAGTACATTGGTAGGGAATACTCAGGTTATCCCAGAATTCTCTACAGAACAAGGTGTTGCAGACCAGTCTTTCTGGAATCACTCAGGCCCACTATCCTGGGAGATAATCTTCGATGAAGCCGGATACATCGGACCCGGGCAAGAACTCATCCAGCCCTACAACGTTGTTAATTTCACAGCATGGGTGGATAACTCAGCCGGACTCAATTTCTCAAACTACACTCGTGACATAATGGTTGACAGTGCCGTCATTGAGGCACTATACGTCAATGCTCCTGAGGTGATATTATCAGCGGCAATAAGAGACAATTCCACAGCCTTCGCCGGTTCTGATTACGGTAAGGACCTACCTCAAGATTTCATTAACAACTCGGGGTTCGTCGCAAACCTTACCCAGGATGTTATTGATCAGTCAGGAGCGATATCAGCTTGGGACAAGGTCACTGCAATTCAGAATTTCATTGTTAACGGAAATGACACTATCTCTTTCCTAAGAAATCACTACGGCTCTGGAAGAGAAAGCGGCCTTGGAATAGATAGTGATGTTTCTCACTGGATCCTAAACTCTTCCAGGGAAGGAGACTGTGATGAGTTCACTTCTGTCTTCGTGACCATGCTTAGGGTAGCGGGAATACCCGCAAGAAAGGTCACTGGATTCTCAGGCGGGTCGTGGGACGGCAAGGCATTCAATGTGTATGGCAAAGACTTCACTAGATGGGCCGAGGTTCATTTGCAGACCAACCAGAACCAAGGAGAACTGGATCTTGGTTGGATACCCTTCGAGGCCTGCCCGCCGATGTCCGAAGTCAGGGTGAATGTGCAGTCATGGGGGCCAACTTCCGTTCAGAGGAACACAACTACATCGGAAACAATCTGGGTCGAGGGGACATTGGAGTTCGTAGAAAACCAGACTCTGGTGGAGAACATCTCTCTCTCGATGTACCTTGTCGAACCCAATCAATCAGAACAGGTGCCGGGGAGTGCTGCCATCATAGAGCATCTGGTTTCCAATGTGTCAACTGATGAAAACGGGTCATTCAATCTAACCGGTCTCCCACAACAAATAATCCAACCAGGATTCGGCTCATTGGTAATACTGACAACTGAGAGGGGATATGTCGGAACTCAAGGGATTTCCATGCCGTGGCAGGTCAATATCACAGATAACGTATCTATGACTATCACCAGTCCAATCCCAGTAGGGCAGCCAATGCTGGGAATAGGAGTAAACTCATCAATTACAGGTCAACTTTCTTGGGCTAATTCACCTTTCTTGGATCCTTCAATCGTAGATGACCTGCAGGTTACTCTGAACTACTCTTCAGATGTGGACGGCGAAGTTTCGATTGTTTCCGGCGTATCTGGAGGGGGTTACTACGAGTTCATCGTGCCAATCGACGAGTCAGAGCCCCTCGGCTTAATGGATGCCGCGATTTCATTCGATGGCTGGCATTTCGACGATCTGAACAACGCCACTACTCCATCTTACCACGCACTTCCAGGTTCCCTCCCCTTCATGCTCAACATCACGCTTTCCCCTGACCTAACCGTGGATATTCAGTCCCAGGGGCAGAATAACTCGATTTTGGAGATTGGCAGCAATATCTACCTTAACGGAACGGTGCTCAGCAGAGGGCCATCGCCCACCCCGCTAAACGGGACATTGATTCTAGAAATGCGTAGGGCCGACCTCTCAGGCCCATTCCAAGAGCTGACCACGTGGTACCTCAACAATTCCTCTTGGAGTTCCAATCCCGGTGAATTCTCCATCGTTTGGCCCTTCTCTGCCTCTGAAGTACCCCTCCCCGCAGGACCGGTCGATGTGCGCTTGCAGTTCGACTCCGATGACTTGAACTCGAATGATCAGGAGCAATTTGTCGATAACTACGGAATACGTAGCTTCGTCGTTTTCGACTACGAACTCCCCTTCGCAATCAGAGGCAGGGAGTATGCTGTTGACGTATTCCTTGAGGATCACACCGGCTCATCATTTGCCCCATTCGATGGCGAATACTCCCTAATTTTCGATGGCGATACTGTTTGGAACGAAACAGACCCCGATGCAGGACGGGTTACTCCCACATTCACCCCTTCTTTCACGATGACTCCTGGAGACTATGATTGGAACCTCAGTTATGGGGGTTCCACTTGGCTAAGCCCTAATTCCACATCGGGAGTTCTAAGGGTCAGAGGCATGGGCAATGCTTCTGCAATCCTCTCTAGTGATTGGTCTGTCAGGGGCTCAACAAATTGGGTCTCTGGATTTGCAAACGATATGGTGTTGCAGAGTCAAATAACTGGCAACAACACTTCTGTATTGGTGCAACTCGTCTTACCTTCGGAACTCCCTCCAACACCCGGTGGATTCCCAGCAGCCGGACCTACCTACAATATCGCAAATGGTTGGGTGGATGAAACCACTGGTGCATACAACCTATCATTTGAGATCCCACAGGGAGTCCCTTCGGGAGTTTACGAGCTCCATGTTACATTGAGTTTCTCTGTCAACCCACCAGAAGGAGGAAGCTACTACAATGCTGGAGATACAACAATTATCGACTTAGGCGTACAGACTGAGTTTGTTGTCGAGACCGAACCCCAATCTGCCATAGTTACCGCAGGAGAAGAATTACTACTCCAATCGACCGTGACAGATGTCGAGGACCCAGATGTGACACTTTCTGGTGTTTCTCTGGATCTATACTTCGACTGGGGAGGGCCCTTGCAGACAATACTGCAATCTGGTACTACTAACTCACAAGGCGAGGTATCCTTCGACCCAATTGTTCCATCTACCGCACCGCCCGGTTTCTACGACATTAGGGTGCACGCACCAGACGACCTTTCCGACACACTAACAACGACTGAAGCAGGAAGATGGCTCGGGAACGAAAGCTTCGTGAACCTAACAGTGCAAGTTGCTAGCTCTGTTGAGATAACCTCAATCCCGTCTCAGGTTACCGCACTGCAGTCATTCAACCTAGTGGGCAATGTGATGGATTCAGCAGATATCAACAGGACAGTAGACGGGCCGGTTGGCATCAATGTGTTCTTCCTAGACGAGCCAGAAGAACTTCTGATCGATAATCAGACCACGAATATGACGGGTGCTTTCAACCTCACAGTCCCAACCGATGTTCTAGGAAACGGTGTACTCAGGGGTGAAAGGACCGTTGTCGTGAGCGTAGTCAACGGCTCGACACCATTCTATCTTACAGGCAATGGAGATGCTTCAATACTAGTGGTGGGAATCTCCCAATTCGTCGATTCTAATCCTTTCATTAACACCATCGTTGACAGAGGCGAATCCATCACCATCACAACTAGGCTAGTCGAGTTCAGCAACAACGAGAACCCGCTTTCTGGTTTCGAAGTCTTGGCTCGATTCCATGATACCTGGCTAGATTCCGGAGTAACGGCCGCTGATGGCAGTGTAGCCTTCGAATTCGAAGTCCCCCATGATCATCCTCTTGGCCTGGTTAATGTCACCTTTGTCTTCAATGGGTCTGCTGACCTCCAACAAGCGGTGCAGGTCCTGAATACAATTACAGTGAGATCTTCGGCTACCATGGCAATAGATCAGATAACAGCGAACCCACTACCGGGGGAATTCTTCAACGTCACCGGATCTCTGACATCGAGTAACGGGTCGGGGCTATCTGACGTTTCTGGAAACCCATTGAATCCAACATTGACATTCTCTATTGACGGTGAATCCAGTACATTCACCGTTTCCCAAGTCACATTCAACGTCGATGGAACTTGGTCAGCGGAACTAAGGCTCGATCTTTCTTTCCCACGAGGACCGCATGGATTGGATGTTTCCTTCACCCCACAGGTGACCTATTTCACCTCTGCATCCGGGTTTGCCACCTTCGATAGCAGAGGTTTTTCCGTTCTAACTATAGAAAGCCCCGATGATCTCGACCCTGATAACAGGACAATCAGGGGCGAAACTTTCGATATATCCCTCTCCCTGATAGATAACGCAGGCGGACCTGTAACATCTGCGACTATAGTGGTAAAAATTGACAATCTCACCGTATGGGGGGGCCTGTCCGATTCGAACGGCACCGCCTCAGCATCAATACTGGTTAGGCCCGATAGAGAACCCGGACCAATGGTAGTCACAGCAACATTCTCGGGAATCAATGGGACTATTGGCCTTGTAGGTGATTTCGCATGGACTAGAATAGTGGTTCTAGCTCCCACAGAACTAGTCCTAAAGGAAGCATCCTCGCCATCCATAGCAGGTGGTTCGGTGACTCTGGTCGGCTCACTTCTGGATGAGAGGGCGCAGCTACTGCAGGATGGTGGCAACTCTAGTGGCGGACTGATTCACTTGTACATCGATGGTATCGACGTGGGTCCTTCCTACACTACTTTATCCAACGCTACTACGGGACAGTGGTCCATAACATTCCTAATCCCTTCAGATATGGATTTCGGCTCTCACACGGCCCATGTAGAATTTCTTGGAGGATTTTCTTGGGTAGATCCAATGGGGCAAGGTGACTCTCTAAATCCAGAATACTACTTGGGCTCCTCTGACTCAATGGTGTTCAATGTGACTCAACCGACTCAAGTAGTAATCTCTACCCCTCCGGCCGAGATCGACAGAACAGAGGTAGCAGTAGTAGAAGGATTGCTAACAGACGGCGTCGGTAGAGTAATCCCAAGCAGAGACCTTGTCATGCTGGTAAACGGACAGGAAATAACCTCAATATCGGTGGATGGAAACGGGTCTTTCACAGGCTTTGTCCCCATTGCACCAGATATGGAGCTCGGACCAATGGTAATCGGGATAGAGTTCGCAGGGGAGGATTTCCTGCTACCATCAGAATCATCAGTTGTATTCACCGTCTTCTCACCAGTCTTCCTAACAATGGATCAAATAGGCCCTATCGCAGTGGGGGACGTTATGCTGATTTCTGGTTCTGCAAAGGACAACCTGGAGGATGGTTGGCTAGGGAGCCAAACAATTGAGGTGTTTGTCGATGGCGTACTAGTTGGAATCACCAGCAGCCAGGAAAATGGCAATTGGTCCTTGGAGTGGACTATTCCAGATTCCATGGACGTTGGAAACCATTCTATTTCTGCAATTTCTCCAGCACAAGGATTCTACAGGCAGGGAATAATAGATTCAAATTTCACAGTGTCTTACCACACCACAATTTCACATCAGGTCGATCAGACGTATGTTACTAGGGGGGGGCATTGGAACTTCAGTGGACGACTTTTCGAATCTGACACCGGCTTCGAGCAGGGCCTTGAGGGCAGGGAGATTTCGATATTACTTGACGGGGCCCCTGTCGAATTGGTAGTCACGGAGGAGGGGGGATTATTCTCCTATGGCCATAGGGTACAATACGCATTGAGCCGAGGTTCTCACAACGTCTCATTCCAGTTCGGCGGCGAGTTCCTCTACCTCCCCACAGAGGCGGTTTCTCAGGTCTTTGCTCTTTCGGACATCGTAGTCGAGGTACAACCAATCACCAACACAATCATTCGTGGAGATGCATCCCCCTCCAGCTCAATAATGATCCAGGGACTCTTAAGGGAAGTAGGAGGCGAATCCGCAATCTTCTCCAACCTCTCCATGAGCCTAACATGGGGGGAATCGAACCTGCCAATCATCTCCGGCCCATGGGACAATCCGAGTACCATGAACTTCCAGATAAGAGCAAAGGCGCAGGAATTCATGCACCCCGGTGAGAACACCATCACCATTGTGGTCGACTCCGACCAGTCGAGGTTCCTGAATGGGGTTTCTAGGGAAATCGAGATTATGGTAATGATAGAGGTCGACTTCGTTTACTCAGAACTGGACCTCTCAAACGGCCAGAGGGTGATCAGGGGTACTGTAAACGCCACAGCTAGGGATACCGGGGCCCCACTGGAGGGGCTTTCTCTAACTGCCAGTCTGGTGAATGGCAGCACCACTCACTTCTCGGTCTCAAAGCTGACTGGGGAGGATGGCGTCTTCCTGTACGAATTCAAGTCAATGTCCCCTCTGCCCGCCTTGTCAGAACAGTCCCTCCCTCCTGAGGGATGGGGACTTCTAAGCGTGATTATTGGCTCGGACTCCGATTTCATCGAACCGGGAAGCCTCGCTCTACTCCCATCCTCCGGTGTTTCCATTACTTACGAGAAACAAGAGGACGACTCCATATTCGGCAGCGCAGCCTTTGGAATCGGCGCTCTGGTGATTGCAGCAATCGCCATCGCCATCGCAGCAATGGCATTTAACACGAAGAGAAAATCAACAATTAGGGAACTCGCTAAGGTCCTGGGTCAGACCGTGGAGATGCTAGCATCTGGCGATGAATACCGCAGAGCTATCTTCCTGTGCTACGAGAACATGTGTTCGGTCCTCATGCGTCGAGGATTCCTAAGAAGGAACTTCGAGACCGTTAGAGAGTTTGAGCATGCAATCAGGGAAGCCCTCCCAATCAGCGAGGCCTCATTGGTTTCTCTGGATCGAATTTTCGAGGAGGCTAGGTACTCGAGTCACGTTCTGGGGGACAGTCACAGGGACAACGCACAACTAGCACTCTCTTCAGTTATGCAGGAGATTGAGGCGATTCAAGACATACCAAAGAGGGATTTGCACATCGAGATCGAGGAGTGACTCAATCCATCTTGATAGAAATGAACTCCCCTTCCCAAATCGCCTTTGAAACACTCCTGCCCTCTGGTAGCCGGAATTTCCTGATCAATCCCCCAAACCTCTCTGGAGAAATCACTCTGACAATCTGAGAGTCATTCTCAATCGTGGTGTCGATAGCAAACTTGCTCTTGTCGGCTGTTTTCAAGGGCAGTCTGATTTCAGATTCTGACCATTCTCCCCCGAACTCAGAGACAAACTCCCCCAAAGTGGAAACAGAATCGCTCATGACTCTAGACTCTATGTCGGAGACTACGGAGTTGTGAACCTCCATTACTTCTGATAGGTGGGGCAGCTCATTCAGGAATCCCATGTGCATCGATTCCGCATCAGTATCAAGACCAACTTTTAGATCCGCCAGACTACCAATTGACTCTATCTCGGCATCGGATTGGACATCAACCCTGGTCCACTCCATGCATTGCCCAATTGCCCGACTCGCATGAACCCATTGTTGGTCAGATCTCGAAAAAGGCCTTGACTCGTTCTGCAGTTCTCTCTGGTTTTGATGTCCTCATCCTCTGCATCACAGGCATACAATCGCTGATCCTCCTTTCTAGCAGCCTCTTCTCTAGTAGAACTACAATCGCTCTGTCCTCCTTCTTTCTTATTGGCCTTCCAAGGGCCTGAAGTATGCTGTTCACAGCAGGCTGGAGACTTGCGTACTTCCATGCCCTATTCCTGTCAAACTTCTTTGAATAGTACTCTAGCAATGCATCCTGTTTTGCACTCGGTGGTGGCAAAGGCAAGCCAACGCATACCAAGGCACTCAGAACATTATCCGAATAGTCAACTCCCTCCGACAACTTGCCACTTAGCACTCCGAAGAGGGCAGCCCCTCTCATGTCCCTCTGTTCATAAAGCTTGGATATAAGGCCCTCAACCCCTCTTTTGCTCATCCTCTGCTCTTCTCTGATAATCGCTTTAGAGCACCAATTATTGTCAAATTCATCATGTATCCTTTCTAGCATGGAGTAGCTCGGAGCGAAGATTGCTACGTTACCCCTAGTATTATCGATTACAGATTTTACATGTTCAATTATTGAGTCAAAACTCTTCTCCCTCTCAGTGAATTTACTTGTAACGTCACTAGCAATGAGGACTGGTCTATTCCCTAGTGGAAAACCAGATGAATACCCTTTGCAATTGGCTCGATTCATTGGAATTCCAAGAATCTCAGCATACATTTCTGGGGGGAACAGGGTCCCTGACATGAGTATCGAGCCTAGGCATTGTTCGAAGATTGGCTCGCCTACTACACTGGGATCGAGCAGATGGCTAGTCACCCTTGGCTCCTCTAGTAGCTCGTCGAAGACTAGGGCCAAGGCAGGATTTTTCCTATATCTGATGCAAATTTCCAATATTTCTGCAAGTCTGGTACAGTCGTTTTGCTCATCTTCATCAGTATCATCATCCTCTTCGATTACTACTGATAATAATCTCCCAATCATCATCCTCAGACGAGTAATGTCATCTTCTAGTTCGTCTTCTAGAACACCGCAGATGACCTTCGAAATAATGTCCAGGAACTCCTGAGTGGCTACTCTGATATCATCACCTTTCGTCTGTTTATTTTCAGACTTCTTTTCTTCAAACCATTTTCTTAAACTCGAATTATCTCTCAATGCTTTGATTTGCTTCTCCAGTGCTTTAGCTTCCCCAAGATGACTCGATTCAGGGATATCCAATTCCCGCTCCCTCTTCTCCATGCTCTCTTTGTATTCTTCAACATCAGACAAAGCCCTTTGGAAAACTTTCTCTGTGACTCTCCTCTCAAGGCCACTCCTAATCCGATCCGGAAGGTTATGCGCCTCATCGACAATGAGAATTGTATTTTCCAAATCAATACCCATTACGGGCAGTGATGCCTCTCTGACGCCCTCAACAAAAACATGGTTGTAGTCACAAACCAATACTCTCGTTTTTTTTACCGCTTCTCTTGCCGTAGCCCATGCACACACATCCAACTTTCGGACTCGCTTCAGAACTTGATCTACATGTCGTGGCTCGGAATGGATGAACTCCTCTAATTCTGCCCTCAGAAACCTCCTCTCTGAGTCGGTTACTCCTATTTCGCAATTGCATTTCCCTGTGGTTCTATCAACTACTTTGCACATCCCTTCTCTTCCAATGATATCGACCATTTTAATTCTGGAGAATCCAGGTGGTAGCCTTTTGTTGATTTCACGAATCGTGTCAACAACAATCCTGTGTTGAGATTGCCTTCCAGTAAGAAACATAATCTTCGGGATTTCTACGTTATTACTTTGATTCGCTGCATTCAGTGCGGATGCCAGTGCAGCGGCAGTCTTGCCAATTCCTGTAGGTGCTGCCGCAAGTAGAAAACCCCCACCTTTCAATGCTTCAATACCATCAGCAATCATCTCTATTTGGGATTCTCTTGGGGACTCATGGGCGAAGAAAAGACTGCTATTGGCCGTACCTTCGACAGACATGGAGACGTTGTGGGAAATTGACCGTCCATAAGTTTGCATCCCGAAAATTAGCATTCCATCTAGGAAGATTCGGGTTGCCCCGCACGCGTGGTGCGGGACGGTGTGTGTGTTGAGTGCTAACTCTGCTCTGCTTTCCTAGGGGTCCGAGGTGCTTCGCTGGGGTCGTAGCCCACTGCGTTGCTAAGCTTCTTCGCTCTATTTCTGATGTTCCTAAGGCCGTTGCCGAATCTTCTGGCATCGCTTGATTGGTGGTTGGGGGAGCGGACACGCCGCTCCCCCGAGTTTTTTGTGTGCATCCCAACTTCGCCCATATCTCTCTCTCCTAAGCGTTTGAATCATCATCGTGTCTGAAACGCAACTCGTCCATGCGCTTTCTGAGTAGGCTCACTACCGTGGCACCCTCGATCATCTCCTTGCGGATCATCTCCCTGGCTGATTGTCTTAGGACGACATCTGCCGGCTCGCCGACAATCTTGCAGTAATCTCTCAGTCTTACGGTCAACTCTGGACCTAGGTCAACTTCGACCCTGTCCCCCTTTCCAGGAAGGGGTGTAGACAGCATCCTCCTAACTGCCTCCCTAATCACGTCGGACCTGTTTCTCATCCCATCGAAGCCCACTAGCCTGTCTAGTTCCAGAAGGTGATCCTCCGGTATCCTTAGCGAGACCATTGGACTGTTACCGGGCACCGTCTGTTCCTCCTGAGTCTGCGAGAGACGCGTACAGGATATAATTGTATTGCAATTGAAATGCAAATGAAATACAATAATTAGATTATGGAAACATCCACTTGATACCCCTAACGAGCGATTCAAGGCACATGGGCGTCTGGCATCGAATGGTGCAACTGTGAAAGTCATCAATGATGCAATACATGGCCAGTTCAAACTGGAGGGAGTCGCTCAGGATCTCCTTTCCACACCTGAGATGAACAAACTAAGCCACATTAAGCAACTAGGGTTGGCCCATTTGGTTTTTCCAGGCGCACATCATACTAGGTTCGAACACTCACTAGGTGCTTCGCACATCGCAGGCAGGATGGCAGACTCACTTTCACTGGATGATATCGACGCGGATACTCTACGGGTAGCTGCTATGCTCCATGACGTCGGTCACGGGCCATACTCACACACATTGGAGCATATTCTGGCTGAAAGGGGGGGGATGGACCACATGGAGGTGACGAAGGGAATCATCCTAGGAGAATATGATGTAATCGTGGACGGGGAGGGGGATTCAATAGACGAAAGGAGATCAATTCCCGGGATTCTGGAGGATAACGGACTAGATCCAAAGCTAGTTTCGTCATTGATCACCGGTCCCGATGCAGCAGGGACGGAGAGATCGTTACTGAGTTGGACAGAGGGCAGGGAGGATTTCTCAGGCGAGGATAAGACATTGGCACAACTCGTTCACGGACCAGTAGACTGCGATCAATTGGACTACTTGTTGAGGGACTCCCACTTCACAGGAGTAAGGCATGGGGTGGTTGATCACAACAGACTAATCGAGTGCCTCCGGAGCCAGAGTGGAGATATTGTTGTCGAACAGGGGGGACTTTCTGCCCTAGAGGGGATGTTGGTGGCCAGGGGTCTAATGTACAGTGCAGTTTACTTCCACAGGGTTACACGAGTGACGGAGGTCATGCTTTCTCGTGCCGTGGAGAGGGCAGGCGATGCTCTACCAGAATCTATCGATCTACAGAGAAGAGTTGACGCGGAGATATGGGGGGCCCTCGAAAAGGCAGGTGACTTCTCGAGAGATATGATTACTAGACTCAAGTATCGGAACTTGCTCAAAGTTTGTCTGAGCCTTAGGAAGGATGATCTTAGCCCTGAGCAGATAGAAAAAATCGCATCAATAGCCAATAATTTGAGTGCTAGGAGGGAGATGGAGGACGACATAGCGTTCCGCTCGGGTTTGGAACCAGGATATGTAGCAATAGATGTCCCAAGTGTAAAACTCCTACTTTCAGAGCCTAGGATGGCTCAGGTCGATGTCAAGGTGGTTGGTGATGATGGGAAGACCAGATGGCTCAAGGATGTGACTCCAATGGCAGAAGCCTTGAGGAAGAGACAAGTCAGTCAAGAGGCGGTCTATGTGATGACTTTGCCTGGAAATGAGAAAAGAGTGGCCGAAGTCGCCAATCAGATACTGCTTGAATAACACTCTCCAGACTGATTGCTTACTTGGAACATTCAAAAGGGGAACATAAGCAGGGGCGCTCGCCCGTATCGGGGTACAACATAATCGTTGGTGACCAAATGGACAAAGCCATAAAATCAGTTTACGAGACAGTGAAAGCAAGAGACCCGGACCAGCCAGAGTTCCATCAGGCCGTCGAAGAAGTTCTCGACAGCCTTGGACCGGTGATTTCCGAGTATCCGGAATACATCGACGTAGTCCATGGGATGGTTGAGCCTGAGAGAGTAATACAGTTCAGGGTGCCATGGTACGATGATGAGGGAAACCTCCACGTGAACCGTGGTTTCAGGGTGCAGTTCAACAGTGCGATTGGCCCCTACAAAGGAGGACTTAGGTTCCACCCAAGCGTTAATCTATCTATTCTGAAGTTCTTGGGCTTTGAGCAGGTGTTCAAGAACAGCCTAACCGGTTTGCCAATGGGTGGCGGAAAGGGTGGTTCAGACTTCAATCCCAAGGGCAAGTCCGACTCAGAGGTAAAGAGGTTCTGCCAGTCATTCATGAGCGAACTCTGGAGGCATATCGGTGCCGATCTCGATGTCCCAGCTGGAGACATCGGAGTAGGGGGGAGGGAGATTGGATACCTATTCGGAATGTACAGGAAGATGGCAAACGAGTTCACCGGTGTTCTAACTGGAAAGGGACTATCGTACGGTGGCTCTCTAATCAGGCCAGAGGCAACGGGATACGGCTTGGTCTACTTCGCAAGGGAGATGCTTGCAACCAAGGGCAAGTCGTTTGACGGGGCAACAGTCGCAATTAGCGGCTCTGGAAACGTAGCCCAGTTCGCCTGTGAGAAGGTGCTAGACCTAGGGGGCAAGCCAGTCACCATGTCAGATAGCAGCGGATACATCTACGACCCGTCAGGAATAGATCGCGAGAAGCTTGCTTGGGTGATGGATCTGAAGAACAACAGAAGAGGTCGGATGAAGGAATACGCGGAAAACTTCGATGGAGTTGAGTACACGGAATCCAAGCCGGAGCCAAATCATAACGAACTCTGGAGAACTGATGTTGACGTCGCTCTTCCTTGCGCCACCCAGAACGAAATAAACGGCGCAGAGGCACAGATGCTAGTAGATAGCGGGGTCCTTGCAGTAGCCGAGGGGGCAAACATGCCATGCACACCAGAGGCGGTCGAGGTTTTCCTTGAGAACGGAATCCTCTTCGCACCAGGGAAGGCTAGCAATGCAGGAGGCGTTGCAACATCTGGTTTGGAAATGAGTCAGAATAGCCTCAGATTGAGCTGGACAAGGGAGGAGGTAGATCAGAAGCTAGAGGGAATCATGGTGAACATCCACAAGAATGCATTCGAGACGGCTGAGAAGTACGGAATGCCTGGAAACTACGTCGCCGGGGCAAACATCGCAGGTTTCCTGAAGATCGCTGAGTCTACTACGGCCCAGGGAATCCTCTGAAACTACTCATCTAGGTCCTCTTCTCTTTCATTGTAGATTGAGAGTAGGAAGTAACCCCCAACAGCAGCCGCTATCACCAAGGCGATTAAGGCAGGAATAACTGTGGTATCTTGATCATCATCGACTATCGTCCAGTTCACGCTCTGACTGTTCATCTGCCCTCCTCCAAAAGCAAACTCGTCAACCAGTTGAGTGGGAGTTAGGATCCTGCACGAGATCGAATCCTGGCCTGAGACTGATACCCTCCAACTGAAAGAAATCGTCACCTGCTCCCCAGGACCTATGATTGAATTAGGGAAAGATGGCGAGATCTGCGCAGTAGTGTTGGTGCTGACATCCTCACAATTGAGTGCCAATGATGCCGCTGCAGAACCAGAATTCAAGATTACGGCTTCAACATTCACTGAATCCCCGGCTGCGGCTTCGCTTAGTGCACCCTCTTCGCCGACAACAACCAAGCCAACCCAAGACACCATCGGAGTTCCGCTTTCGACTACTACTTCCGAATCCCAGGAGAGTTGGAATTGGCCCCCTCCGTAATCTCCAATCCCCGACTGCTCAGGATTCCATGCAGTTCTGTAGTCAGTAATGGTCACAACTGCTTCTTCACTCCATATCGGACTCTCTTCCCATGTATTGTTTTCGGACCAGGCAATCTCGATCACCCTCTCCCTCCCCCCATCGATGAAAGAAACCCCCGCTTCGTTGCTGAAGTTTGAGTAACTCGGGAATCTGTGCATTCCCGAGATTTCGTATGTCACGAACATCGCATCGAATGATAGGCTCTGTCCGGTCAACCTCCTTTCCCATTTGTCAGTCAGTCCCCCTGAGCCTCCAACATCATCTCCCCAGTTTATCGATGAAAAAGCCCCTGCTCTGATATCATGATCATCAGTACTGTTTGAGAATCTCGTATCCCCACCTAGATGAATTTCTGCATCGTCGCTGGTCAGTAGGATTGGCCCAACCCTGTCAAGGTTCGTGCCATTAATTCGGAGGATTCCCGAGGTGGAAACCAGGCCTCCGAAGATGGAAGAAGAGTCTGAATGCATAGCTCCTTCAATTTCAATTGTGAAACCGGGCACCCCATTGACCATCATATTTCGATGTGAGAAATCTGCAGCATCAGCCCAGACCCTTTCTTGACCACCTCTTTCAACACTGATTTCGCTAAGTGAAATCGGGTGGCAAAGAGGGCCTGTCAAACCAACCCAAGTTTCGACAGGTCCGTTTCCGAGAGGGATAAAGTCCTCATCTCCACTCAGGTCCTTGGTTTCGTTTCCAAAATGCGCTACTACTCCGTCCAGCGTGAACCCTTGAATTGGCCGTACGTACATCCTGACATTCTGGTCTGAGGACGAAGAAGCCAATACTGCAGATCTGTTACCTTCGTCACAATACCCGAATCCGGCCAATCCGGATGGGGGCTGGATCGAACTTAGCTCTGAATTTTCTATAGTCAACGAAGATGTTGGATCGACATAGATTTCGACTCCATTGCTGATATCTACTTGCGAATTTACGAAAGATAGTGAACCACCATTCACAACTCTGACATTCTGAGA
>CAYFGC010000002.1:0-42649 GCA_964342625.1 uncultured Candidatus Poseidoniales archaeon
CGAAGGCAACAGAAATGGCAGAAGAATTCCATCAGAACTTCGTATCTTGGGACTTTCACAAGGCTGGCAGGGGCTTGGAGGACTTCGTAGTCAACGACCTCTCGAACTGGTATGTCAGGAGGTCTAGGAGGAGGCTGTGGGAAGAGTCGGACAGCAGTGACAAGAGGGCCTGCCAGCACACTCTCCACGAAGTTCTGCTCATCGTATGCAGGCTGATGGCACCGATTTCACCCTTCATGCCAGATCAGATCCACAGAGGCCTAACCGGGCACTCGGTCCATTTGGCAGACTGGCCCACGGGATCGGAACTGGTCGACAGAGACCTTCCGGACCGTGATTTTGGAATCGAGCAGGAGATGGCACTCGTCCGATCTTTGGCTGAGGCCGGCAGGAGGATTCGCGTAGAATCCAACAGAAGGCAACGACTCCCATGCCAAACAGGTTGGATTGTGGGGGGGCCCGACATCTCACGATTCAACGACATACTGGCCGAGGAACTCAATGTTGAGGTCCTGACCACTGAGTCCGACCTGGATGCCTTCCAGAAGATAGTTTTGGAGCCAAATAGAAAGGTTCTGGGAGCAAAGTGCCGCTCAGACCTACCTTCCGTCCTAGCCCAGTTGGATTTAGCTAATCCGGAGGAACTCTTGCTTGAGATCGAGGCAGGAATAGCAGCCCTAGGGGGTTATGAGATTACTATGGACGATATTGAGATTAGAAGGGCGGAGAAAGAAGGATTCGCCGCAAAGACCCTTTCATTCGAGGAGGGAGACGTTTCCATCGTCCTCGATATGCACACAGATTCCAACCTCCTTTCCAAGGGCCTGGCTAGGGACATTACACGCAGAGTCCAAGCCAAGCGCAAGGAAATGGACCTCCAAGTCGAGTCTTCGATCAACCTGTCGGTATGGGTAGAAGGAATGGTGCTGGAGGAGAATGACTGGGAGCACGTAGTAACGGAGACAAGGGCAGGCAAGAATTCCCTTAATGATGGAAAACCATCCAGTGCAGCAGATGCCTTCGAGGTCGATGGGACAAAAGTGACATTCGAGATTCAGTAATCTAGATTGAGAACAATTGGTATGACTGCGGCAGAAGCATCTCTAACCCGAACAGTGGGTCTGGATCAGTTGAATCATGGTAAGCGATGAAAGAACCGCCGTCCGGGAGAATCCCCATACTGGCGAAGTCGAATCTGATGTCATTCCCTGCTCCAGATGTTGAGTCAAGATCGCCCTGCCCTAGGTATGTTAGCATGTCAGGCTCCAGACTCTCTGAGAATCCTCGGACATGGTATGCCACATCGACGTCTGGACCATCCGCACTCTGGAATCTGACATTAAGAACGAAAAGATCGTGCACACCACTGGAGTGGAACTCCCACTCCTCGATTTCCGTAGCCCTCTCCGAAATATTGTACGTCCTGTTCTCCCATGTCTCCCCGCCATCCCATGACATCATGTGCATCAGGGATGTCTGCCCTGCAGTGACGCAATGGAGTGCAGTAGAGGAGTCGAATGAGCAGTACTGGGATGGAAGGGAGGAACCGTTCATGTTCACCCCCGTCCACCAGTTAAGGGAAGTATCCAGGTAGGCATCACTGCCATCGATGAAGTAACTCGGGAAATAGAGCCCCCCCGATGGGACAGGGAAGGCTCGCATCTCCTTGTGAGGCTTAGTGAAGTCCCACTCCGGACCCAGACTCTCGGGATTGAGATCTACTTCCATTACATCGAGGCTTTCGTCCCGGTCCGGGAAACCGAAGTAGTCATAATTCAGGCCATCGGTGGAAATCTGGCCACCGACGTTCTGGACCTGATGCCAGAAGTTGGAAATTACCAGGCTAGCCCATGGCCCGTTACCGTACAAACCCCCATTGATGGGGCCTACAACCTCGACCTGCCAAGAGCGGTCGTAGAATGGCTCCGGGGTCCTGTTGAAGCACCAGCTCCACTCTGCATCCTCAGCATCGTAGAAGAAGGCATAGAACTGATCCGCACCACTGGTGCTGGGATAGGGGAACCACCCCATGGAAATTAAGTCCCCGTTTGTCGCTTGCACTATGCTACCCTCTCCCAGGCCCTCTTGCCCGGGGACCGTGGGCTTAGGCTCCATGCACCCTATCTGGGAGAAAATTGAGGGACGATACTCCTGCCAAGTAAGGCCTCTGTCCTCTGACCATGTGGGATACTCCCCTCCGAAGTTTAGGATCCAACCTTCTTTGGTTCCTGCTAGGTAGTGCTCACAGCAGTTCCCCCCGTGCTCGTTGCCAAAGACAGTCCACGTGGCATTCCCCCATGTCTGATTCTCTATCGGATCTGCTACTACGAAATCCCTAGGATCTTCATGCCCAGTGGGATCGATCAGGTAGAAATCGCTATCCCAATCCCACCATTCTTCGTAACCCCTAGCTTCGTCGATAATGTCAATACAGCCTGGCAAAATGAACATCAACGACATAGCCAAGGAGGCCGTCGAACGCCTAGATGCCAATGAGAGCACGATTTGCGGTAATGGTCGTATTATATCGCACTTTCACAGAATTGATGCCTACTCAATCCTCCACTTAGCCCCATCGGGGCCATCTTCGACAACTACTCCCATCTCTGCCAACTCATCCCTAATTTCATCAGCCCGCACCCAATCCTTCGCGTTCCTTGCACCTTCCCTCTCTCCGAGTAGCTCCTCGACTTTTGGGGCGACTTCGCCTTTCACGGTCTCATGGCTTTCCATTCTCGCTTGCACCTCCTCATCAGCTGGCAGTAATCCGAGAACCTCGCCAGCAAATTCAGATATCCATCCGACTGCTCCTGAGATGCCAGTCGCGTCTCCTCCCGAGTTGAGGAGTCCTCGAAGCCACTTGGCCACCGCTTGAACCTCCACTAGTGCAACTCTGGTGTTGAAGTCATCACTCATGCCCTCTTCGAGCCTATTGGCTGCATCTACTAGCTCCGGGAAACCACTCCAGTCACCACTGCCGTGTCTGGACAAACCTTCGCCATAGCAGCCAAGCAGTCGATTGTGGTGGTTCTCCGAGTCATCAATCATGACTTGGTTGAAGTCCACCGGTTGCCGGTAAGGCGCGTTAATCAGTGTGTACCTCAAGACCAGAGGGTCAACACGTTCCAAAGCATCAGAGATTGTCCAGAAATTCCCAAGTGACTTGCTCATCTTTTCCCCATCGATGTTTATCATCCCATTGTGAATCCAATACTGGACTACTGGGTCATGGCCTAGGCAACACTCAGACTGGAATATCTCGGCCTCGTGGTGGGGGAAAATTAAGTCAGAACCACCTCCGTGGATATCGAACCTCTCTCCCAGATGCTTGAGTGACATTGCAGAGCACTCAATGTGCCATCCAGGCCTGCCTTCTCCCCACGGGCTTTCCCAGTACGGCTCATCCGGCTTAGCCATCTTCCATAGGGCGAAATCCCGATGGTCCCTCTTTCCGGAACCGGTCTTATCCACCCTACCACCGGCCCCGGATCTCACCATCTCAAGGGTCTGCCCTGTCAATTGCCCGTACTTCTCAGGTGAAGTGTCAATCTCGAAGTAAACCCCGTCATCGGCTTGATATGCATGCCCCTTATCGATAAGTGTCTCAATCATCTCAATGATTTCCGGAATCGTCTCCGTAACCCTGGGATAAGCATCAGCTCTAATCACGTTAAGGGAATCCATCGACTCGAAATAATCGGCTATATTCCTGTTTGCCACTTCCAGGAAATCAACTCCTTCCTCATTGGCAGCAGCAATAATCTTGTCATCCACATCTGTGAAGTTAGTGATGTAACTAACCTTGAAACCACACTTTCTCAGCCACCTAACAATTATGTCGAAGGAAATTGCCTGCCTAGCATGTCCAATGTGGCTCGGCGAGTAGGGGGTAATTCCACATGCGTAGAGGCTGACCTTGCCTTCCTCGAGTGTAACTAGTTCCCTCTTCTTTCGAGAACGAGTGTCGAAAACCCTCACTGCCACTACCTATTGACACGGCACTTCGAACATCAACCCCTCGCTGCTTCGATAAGGCCAGAGAACAGTAAGTCATGTCCCTTCCTTTCGGGGTGCCACTGGACTCCAATGCAGAAACTCTTGTCTTTCCTCTCGACTCCTTCTATCAGGCCATCGTGCTCGGCCCTGGCAGAAATCTCCAGACTTCCAGCATCAGAAACCCCCTGGTGATGTAGTGAGTTGACAGTAAAAGAACTCCCCATTAGGTTGGATAGGCGAGTGCCTTCCTCGACAACCACTCCATGCTCGGTAGACTCCCCCGCGAAACCACCGTGCCCTTCGTGCCCCGGCGTGGTGTCAAGATGCTGGTGCATCTTCCCCCCATGAGCCACACTGAGGATTTGCATCCCTCTGCAGATTCCTAGCAATGGGAGGTCCCTGTTGAGTGCCTCCTTGATCAGGCCCATTTCGGAAAAATCCTGATCGGGGTAGAATTCCGTTGTCATAGGGCCGGGCTCTTCGCCATAGCTTGCTGGCGAGATGTCTGGTCCCCCAGCCACGATCAGTCCGTCAATAGCATCCATGAGAACCGTCATGTCCCCAGCTGGCGGGATGATTAGGGGGACTCCTCCTGCTTTGCTGACCATTGAGATGTAAGCCGATGGAAGTATTGCGGCGTCCCTTGTCCAATTTCCGTAGGTTGTCTCCCTTACGAAGCAAGTGATTCCTATCACTGGCTTCATCCAATCACCTATGATTCTCGTTGTAGACGAGCATGTCTGAACGACATTATCCCCACTATTGTGAATGATACTCCCACCTGGAGAAGCAGAAGGTGGGAACCAATTGCTAGCCATGACATCCCTCCAAGCACTACTCTTGCCCCACCTAATGCCATGATTAGCGCAACCACCATGCAGGCGTGCATGTAGTGGTGCCTGTTGGAGGGGTTGCTCTCAGACAGAAAACCCAGTAGAAGCATTGGAAGTCCCATGAAAGCTGGAATCAGTGCAGTAATTGACGGGGGATCCGAGCTTTGGATGAAGTACGCAATCACCCCCCATGCAGAAAGAACAACGCCATTTAGAATTGCAATTCGGGGGACGGTCATTCCGAGCACTCTGAACTCTTCACTCATGGGCATCGCTAGAAGTAGAGACTAATGATTGTCACGCTCAGAAAATCTGCACCAAGAAACTCTCATTTGGTGTTCGCAATATTTCCCTGAATCTCATTGTCCTTGGCGACGATTTGTTCCCAGAGTATCTCTGCTACGTCCTTGACGTCCATCTCCGCCCCTACTGCATCGAGCCCATCCTTAACCATAATCGAGCAGAATGGGCAACCCACTGCCACGGTGTCGCATCCAGTTTCTGACAACTCCTTCGCTCGGATCTCATTAACACGCTTGTCCGCTTCCTCCTCCATCCACATCTGGGCTCCTCCTGCTCCACAACAGAACGAATCACGACCACTCTTCTCGGTCTCAACATCCACTCCTCCGATAACGTCCCTCGGCTCATCGATGATGCCCCCAATCCGACCAAGGTAGCAAGGGTCGTGGAAGGTAATACTCTGTCCGTTCCTCTCCACCCTGGGCAATCTCCCCTCTTCCTGTAATTTGGCCAGTATCTCCGAATGATGGAAGACCTCTAGCTCATCCCCTCCGTAATCAGCATACTCCTTGCCCAATGTGTGGAAGCAGTGGGGGCACGAGGCGATAATGCGCTTCACACCCAACTCCTGGAAAGTCATCATGTTAGTCTCCGCGAGCATCTGAAACAGATATTCATTCCCAGCTCTACGTGCTGGATCGCCCGAGCAACCCTCCTGCATACCCAGAATTCCGACATCTAGGCCAGCCTCCTTCAGTAGGGATATCGTCGACCTTGCAACCTTCTGGTTTCGCTCATCGAAGCTAGCTGCACAACCAACGAAGTAGATGTATTCCGCAGGCTCCCCTATTTTCACATCCAGATCAGCGGCCCAGTCTGCTCTCTCGTGCTCACCATATCCGTATGGGTTTGAGGCTGACTCTATGTTCCCCATGGCGGTATTGAGTACATCCGGGTACTCCATAGTCTCCATCATTGCATTCCTACGCAGATCAGTTAGCTTGGGCACGTGCTCTATGTAGAGAGGGCAGACATCGACACAAGCGTTGCATGTAGTGCATGCCCATACAGCCTCTTCGGTAATCCTCTGCATCATCGTCTCTTCTGGGGTTTCGCCAGACAGCAGAAGTGGCGCGTGTTCATTCGCATAGTCCCTAACGTCATGGATTACCTGCATTGGATTGAGTCCCTTGCCAGATGCATATGCAGGACAAACGTCCTGGCATCTTGCGCACGAAGTGCATGACCAACCGTCAATTAGCTGCCTCCATGTGAACTGGGTGTAACTGCTCACTCCAAATGAGTCAATGTCCAAGTCCTCTAGGGGAACCGCCTTCCCATCATCCCCCAGTGCAAGGGGGCGCATCTTGGCAGCCGGACCGGTGTCGTGAAAGAATACGTTTGGCACTGCCATGACCAAGTGCATGTGCTTGGAAAGAGGAATTAGGAATAGGAAGACAGAGATTGCCAGCATGTGAAGCCAATAAGAAACCACCACAGTCCCATCTGACAGCCCCAACTCACTGAACTGGTGCCCTATAGGTTCCCAGAAGGGACTCGGGTCTTCTTTCGACTCAATCATGAACGAAGTCGTCGTAATGGTGAAAATCAGTAATAAGATTGCATTTCCTTCTAACTGCGATTTTCCCTTGAGCTTCTCGGGGGTGAAGGCCACACGGCGAACTAATGCCGCAACGCATCCTATGAGTGCCATAGTGTATCCAAGTTCAACCATCCCATTCCATGGTCCAACTATCAATTCAGGCAGCAACTCGCCAGAGAAGTAATTCGCAGTTGCGAGATCAAGCATATCTGATGCGAGCATCAAGAAACCCCAGAACATCAGTACATGCATAGTTCCAGCGACTCTGTCCCTGAGAACCTTCTTTTGTCCGAGCCATCCAATGATGAACTCCCTAATTCTAGGGCCCCAGGAGTCGAATCTGGAGTCCGGTGAACCAATCAGAACCAGTCGCGTAGCTTTCTGTACCTGGTAAGTAAAGAATCCTATGGAAACCGAGGCCATAATCAGAAGGATCATCCAACCATCCAAGGGCCCGTAAGTCTGCAGAAGGGGATGTATCATTGGTGCTCACCGGGGTTTACCCGAATCCCGCGCCTACAAACAAGACCTTGAAACAACCGCTAAACAGGCCAACACTCATGTCCTAATGTGCCAGCCATCAGTCATGCCGAGCGCCTTTGCTCCCGGGAAATGCATTCTCTTCGGCGAGCATGCAGTGGTATTCGGACATCCGGCTGTGGCAGTAGCGATCGATCAGGGCGTGAGAGTCAGTGTAGAAGAGTCCGATATGTGGAAACTTGAGGGATCATCATTCGAACCCTCAAGGCACCCTCACATCTCCCACATTATTCGGGACATCTTCCAGTACTCTGGACCCCCTCTTGACATTGACGTGGACAGCTCGCTATTCTCAGCGGCTGGGATGGGGTCGTCCGCCGCACTATCGAATGCCTTCGGGGCGGCAATGCAAGCCCACCTAGACCCGGGCGCGAAGCTCGATGCTGTGGAACTGGCTAAAATCGCTCATTCGGCCGAGGCAACGGCTCAGAAGGGAAGGGCAAGCCCGACGGATACAGCAACCAGTGCTATTGGAGGGTGCGTAGTCGTTTCCGGCTCTGAAGTACCAGGGACAAGGCATGTTTTCGATACTAGTCTGGAAACACCAGAGGGGTCCAGGGAATGGTCGATCAATGCCGTTGACATTCCAAAGGGGGTCGAAGATGCATGGCTAGTGATTGGATACACGGGAACCGGCTCCCCAACGGGAAGAATGGTCGCCAAGGTTGCAGAACTAATTTCCGAAGTTCCCGAAAGGATGGAGGATATGGAATCAATTGCCAACATTACGAGGGCAGGGTTAGCCGCTCTTTCGGCAGGAAACCTAGAGGGTTTGGGAATGGCCATGGATGCATGTCACGAAAGCCTAAGAAAACTGGAAGTAAGCAGCGGTAAGCTAGACCAGATGGTCAATGCGGCAAGGCCACACTCACTTGGGGCAAAACTGACTGGCGCTGGAGGAGGAGGTTGCATGGTGGCCCTCACTCACGAACCAACCAGGGTTTCCGAGGCGATTGAAGTAGCGGGAGGCAGACCTTTGATGACCAGGCTAGGTGCACAAGGAGTCAGATTCGTATAATCTAAGATCTGAATTTGGCCCTATGAAAAACCCCATCTCGTTATATTACCATTTATAAGGGGGCAGACGGTCGACAACCTATGCTCAGCGATGAAGAAAGACTCACCGTAGTGAATGTAGTTGCCTCTACCAGAGTAGCGGAGGAACTGGACCTCCCAGACATAGCCATCCAGTTGAATTGCGAATACGAACCAGAGCAGTTCCCGGGCGTGGTCTATAGGGTAGTTGAGCCCAAACTGGCCATCCTAATGTTCAGGTCGGGAAGGGCCGTTTGCACCGGAGGTAAGAACGAGGACAATATCCAGACTGGAATCGAGAGGATGATCGGCGATCTCAGAAACGCAGGCATTGAAACTTGGGACCTGAAGGACGTCGAGATAGAAGTCCAGAACATGGTCGCAACCTACTCCCTATTCTATCCAGAGGACTATGGGGAAGTCGCTAGAATGGACGATATCAATACCAAGGTGATTGACGAGGAAGGTGGCGGAATTAGAGCAGCCACTGATGAGGAGGTAGAGAACGAGGACCCACGAATCAGGGGAATCCTGCAGGGAGAGCCACTAGCAGCCCTCCCTAGGAAACTCAACCTGAACAACCTGACATTCCACCTGCCCTTCGACAAGGTCGAATACGAGCCAGAGCAGTTCCCAGGCCTAATCTACAGACTTGACTACCCTCGCGTGGTGTGCCTGATATTCGGTAGCGGCAAGATGGTCATCACAGGTGCTAGGCACAAGGACGAGATTCTCGAGGCAGTCGAGCAGATCAAAGACGAGCTAGCAGACTTGCTCTAGTCATGAACCAACGTTATTGAGCAGACCGGCATGCGAATGCCATGCAAGCAGCCTCGCGCGCCATGCTGATGGTAGCGGCCTTGGCATTAGCACCGTTAGCCTGCTCCCTGACAGTGGCAGACCTTGCTAACGCCGATTCATACACAGAAGAATCCTCTGTGCAAGCCAGAAACACAGGATCCACCGATGTACCGGACTGGAGAGTCAACGACAACTGGATGTACGACGGCTATCTCGATGTGGCGGACTTCGTAGCTGGATCTGGAGTCTCCACAAATGTCGAGACTCTGGATGGTTCGCTAGACAGAACGGTCCAGGATATATTCCTAGCAGATATCAGCGGAGACGAATCACTTGTCTACGAGGTGGTCTCAGTGGGAGAGTACGAGTCAGACGGCTCAATAGAACTCGATGGTGTAAATGGATGCCTGTACGTAGACATGGAAACTACCGAGATAATCCGATCCTCCGATTTGGCAACCTTCTCTCAGAGTGTCACCATTGACGCATATTTCGATCCTTGGTGCTGGTCCGCACTACGGCAAACAATCGGCGAACTGAGCGTAGAGAACACTTTCAATCCCCCTCTGGAGAACTACGACTTTCCTCTCTCAGTCGGCGAGTCATGGGGTATGGACTACGAACAGGAGACTGATTACAGCGGCAGTAGCAATTACGTGGATATCCCGGACGACACGAGCGATTCCAACTCCACCAGTTGGGCGGTCGTCAGCCAAGGTAACTCCGGCGTCTCATTTCCCGGATGCTATCAGTCATTCAACGTGACGTCCTATGACTCGGATGGGGACGAGACGGGTTTCAACTGGTATTGCCCAGCGATTAGAGGGGAAGTAAAGAGCTCAATCGAACAGGCATTCGGATTCATCGCTGTCCATGAGCTAGTAAGCTACCAACCAGTTACTAGGGGGAAGGAGATATCGATAGACATCGAATACCCACTTTCGCCTACTGACATAGAGATATCAGCATGGCTCAATGTCACGGAACAGGGGCAAGGAGTCGCAAACCAGAATCTTCAGTTCCGTTACGAATCTGAGGATGAGGTACAGAACGTAACCACGGATGAAAACGGCTCCTACCATTTGACTTTCAACTCTGGAGACAAACCCGACGACACCCATGGATCCGGAGAACTCGGTAGCCACGGTTTGATTGCTTGGACACACCTTGGCGGTAAGATTCTGGGGACAAAATCTCTGGTCATAGACTCCGAAGTTCATGAGATAGACTTGGTCGCCAGATCTTCTGCCGTAACCGTTCAGAGACTACGCCCGTCAACTGGAAACGAGGTTACGCTAGACTCATCCATTGGATTTACGGCAATTTCTGGAGACATCCTAACATTCTCCGTCCCAGTTTTGAACCGAGGTTTGATCCAGTCGCCCTACTCCACTATTGTCATCAGCGCCCCTGACGGATCAGAAGTTTCAGGAACTGTGCCCCCACTAGGGAGCCTGCAGGAATCGCGGGTTCTTGTCGATTGGACAATCCCCGAATCCCAGACCTTCGGAAACGTCTACCTTTTCTTCGAGGTAGATCCCCTGGAGGAGATTACCCAGGACGGGAACAGATCAAACAATCTAGGATCATTCGTACTATATGTGGGGGCCCTCCCAATTTCGGACCTCTCCATTCCAAACGACACCCTGACAAACGAGGCGGTGACATTGGACGCCAGTTCGTCTTACGACCCAGACGGGGGTATCATAGGGTGCGAATTCAATATCGAAAAGGTAGATGGCTCCTTTGCCCAGTTATTCGATGATGACTGTATTGTCGAATGGTCTTGGGTAGACGATGGCACCTTCGCAGTTTCAGTTCTGGTCACGGACGATGAGAGCGACCAGTCAACTACCAACTCCACGATAACGGTCCTCAATCGTCCTCCTGTGGTCATCATCGGTTCGAATTATGACCAGATAGTGGTCACTACGCCGATAACATTCTCCGTGGCAGAAATCAGCGACAATGACACGATGAATCCTTCCGCGCCCGTGGAGCTCCTATGGGGCGCCGAGTGCTCAGAGGGACAGGTTGGCCAGTCATGCACCGTGACCCCAATGGTCGAGGGAGAGCTGACCATCGAGGTCATGGCAACCGATGATGACGGCGCAACCACCGTCGCAGAACACTCAGTACAAGTCACAAATATAGCACCCTCCAACCCAGTCGCAGAACTATACAGAGGTGAGGAGAGGCTCTTCCCAGATAGCCGCGGAGTCTTCACAGTCTACGAAGGAGATGAAATAACCCTCTGGGGGCAGGCAGATGACTCGTCAAACGACATCGAAAGCCTCGTCCATGTGTGGAAGCCTGATGCAGAGCACCAACCCGATATCAACTCAACCAGTACCGGCTTCAGGAGCACTCTCTCCGGAGTCTCATACAACACATCAGGAATGCACCTGGCCACTCTACAGGTCTTCGATGATGACGGGGAGGGAACGGAGATCCTGATCGTACCAATACAGGTCGTCAATGTAATCCCGGCGATTTCTCCAATGACAACCATCCTCGGCGATCTTGAGGAGGACCAGGAGTTCACCATCAGCCCCATTGTCTCTGACACTGGAAATGACTCTGATTCTCTAATACACTGCTTCGATCTAGACCCCTCAACCGACATTGACTCGGATGGCGTCACCGAGAACGACTGCGACGTGCAGTCAACCTCGCTAATTCACTCATGGCCGGACTCTTATTCAGCACCCAGCTCGATAGTTTTCCATGTCACTGACGATGACGGTGCATCAGAATCGCTGGAGTTCACCTTCGTTGTCATCAACTCCCCCCCAGAGGCATTTGCATCGGTCAGCATCACCAATCCAACGGCAGGGGACTCGGTCATACTATCGGCAAATGGCACAGTCGACTCCCAAGCGGACATGGACTCCTTGGTATTCCACTGGGACATCGACATCACCGTCGACTCGGATGGGGATGGAAACCCTGCAAACGACATCGACTACACAGGCAGGTGGATAGAGTTCTCCTATGACTCAGGAGGTCCTAAGAAGGCACAACTAACCGTGCTTGACGATAGCTCCAGTCACTCAGTAATCATGGACTTGGAGGTGGCCGACAAGCCAGTCACGATTTCCGGCACTATTCGATCAAGTATCGGCCTGATAATCATCGTGCTTGCAGCAGCCTCGTTGGCCGCTTGGACATTCCTAAGGCCCGCTTCTAGGGATGAGAAAGAGATGCCGACACTGCCTCGGGAGATGGACATGGACGCTGCATTCGACGAGCCCGCGGAACCATCCGTGACCACCAGCCCGTTCGAAGCGTCCCCCGGGACCGCCCAACACCCTGAGGACCCAACGATACTGGAGGGTCTGGATGATGTCCTCGAAGAACTCACTGGTCGAAAACAAGAGGATAATCCCCTCTCAGAATTGCCCTCGGCACCAAATCTCGAGGAGCAAAAGGCCCATCTTGATCTCGCAGACATAGAAGCACTCTTTGAGGAGTAGTTCTCGGAGACCCCGTGGTCAACCTATTCAGACTTCTCGGACTTCCCAACCCGAACACCACCCCGAAGGCGAAAAATGGCTCTTTTTTGGGTGCTACCGAACCTGGCCCGAAGGCTGGAAACAGATTTCACGATCTCGGGGAGTCAAGGTGGGCAGAAAGGACAGAGAGGATTACTGAGAGGCCTTCTAGGAGGGTGATTTACATGGAGCCGGATGGTCTTCATCGACTTCAGCTGGATGGTATCGAGGGTAACCTATCCGTCGGAGACATGGTGATCATCGATCTGCATTCCTTGAATCACATGCCTAGTCAGCAATCAGTCTGCTCCAGGAGAGCCCAGGAATTGGGAGATAGGACAAATCTCCCGGTCTTCGCCCTGAATGAGGACGACTCTCTCCTGATGATTGCTGGGGCAAAGATGAGAGTCGACACCCACAAGCACAGGCTCGGCTCACCCGCATTAGATAGGGCCATAGACAACTAGTCCGAACTCTGCCTCAAGATTATCACTCTTCTTCCAACCAAGAATCAAGGTCTCCTCTGGAGACCTCCATTACTGCATGCTCGGTGAAATCACGATATGCTGACCATCTGGATATCTCCTCCTCTTGGTCCCCTCTCTTGGTCTTCCTGTCAATGGAGTCATTCGCATATCTTACGCATCTCCTAAGGAATGAGACCACTAGATTCCTACGCTCTTCAATGCTCATGTCATCATACCTTCAGAGTCTCAATTAGAGCCTCGACGTGTCCCTTCGCCCTGACTCCGTACCCCGCCCATGCGATAGTCCCATCCGTCTCGATTGCGAAGGTTGACCTCAGAGTCCCCATGTACGTCTTTCCATACATGTTCTTCTCCCTCCAAGTCCCATACTTCTCGTGAAGTGCAGCCTCCTCGTCCAAAACCAGGTCAAATGGTAACTCATGCTTGTCAATGAACTTCTGGTGAGACTTAGCGCTGTCAGTGGAGACTCCGATAACCCTCCAGCCACTGCCCTCGAATCTTTCGAAACTGTCCCTGAAGTCACAGGCTTGAGTAGTGCACCCCGGGGTGTTGTCTCTTGGATAGAAGTACAGAATCGCCTTCCCCCCATCGGATAGAATCTCCGAAAGTGAGATTATCGAGCCGTCAGTAACTTCCACTTCGAAGTCAGGGGCCTTGTCCCCAACCGCCAACTCCACTGTTGCCATGAATTCGCGTGTAGAACCAGCCTCATGAAGGCTACCATCATTCGATATAGGATTTCAGAGTGACCGATGCTGGCATTGATGGCGGCTCACTGAAACCGAAGCATGCATCAATCTCGAACTCTTTACTTTCTCCCAGGTCATTCCCCTCGAAACTCGCTTCAGCCTTCAGAATGCGGGAAAGCGATCTAACGGAGTACCACTCTCTTCTGCCATTCCTCGTCACTCCGTGGGTCCTCGTCCCGAAAAGAATCCTGCCGAAAAGGGCCTCGAAACTTGCGATGAACCATAGTGGCCTCCAGAAGGGGAGTGGGAATGGCGCGCCCCAAGTGATTTTGATAGCCAAACCTCCCGCGTTGATCGAGACCTTCCTCCTCTCCCTCTCTACTGTAATCTCCGTTACTTCCACATCTTCAAAGTTGTATAGTTCCGAGACGTACTCAGCATGCCTCTCAGATGGAGATAATAGAACCCTACTCCCGTCTGGCTTAGCCCACATCACATTGGTGAAACTCCCCAAGGGCGACTCCCTCCAGTCTCCTATGACTACCCTGTCACCAGTAGAGAAGCCAGTAGATGTTATTCTTCCAACAAAGACGTCCATTCAACCACCCATCTCCTCCTTCATCCTCTTCTTTGTGGCAGCCCACGAACAAATAGGGCACTCTGTCAGATTGTGCCTTAGTGCTGGACAGTGCTCCCTCCCGAAGTAGATAATCTGCAGATGCCTTCTATTCCAAGTCTCCTCGGGGAAGACTGCTTTCAGGTCCTCCTCGGTCTTCGTCACATTCCTCCCATCGGACAGGCCCCACCTCGCCGCTAACCGGTGAATGTGAGTGTCAACGGGGAAAGCAGGAATCCCGAAAGCCTGGCTCATTACCACGCTTGCTGTCTTGTGTCCAACTCCGGCCAAAGACTCGAGGAAGTCCCAATCGGGCCTCACTCCCCCTCCGTCTTCCAGAATCTGCTCCGCCATCCTTCGGAGGTTCTTTGCCTTGGTCGGGGCCAGTCCGATTTCACGAATGATGCTGTGGATCTCATCCACTTCCAGCAAGGCCATTTCCTCAGGGCTCCCAGCCGCCTCGAACAGCCTAGGAGTGACCTCGTTCACCTTCTTATCTGTCGTCTGGGCGGACAGCATCACCGCAACAAGCAGGGTGTATGGGTCGACATGATCCAGAGGAATCGGAGTCTCAGGGTACATCTCATCGAGTTTGTCACCGATAATGCCGGCCTTCTCCGCTCGGCGCAACCTCAGACCTCCAGATCCGGGCTCCTTTCATCCCTCCAGCCAATCATCGCCCCAGCGGCAACGCATCCGAAAAACGGTGCATAGCAGGACAACCATAGCTTGGCGCTCCATTCCTCTGGGCTTCCACTGAGGATCCATCCAAATAGGGAGAGAAGGGCTCCAGGGATAATCGCGAGAGTACCGAACAACACGGCCCTGCCAAGTCCCATGGCATTAACGAGGCACTACCAGACTTGACTCTAACGGGACTTCTCCTTCACTACCCATTTCGCCATAATGCCCGTCTGGACCATGGAAAGTAACGCAGCCCACCAGATCCACTTGGGGAGGCCCCATGCCCATGTCTCGCTATCTTCCCACCACCAGAAGTCCTGAGCAAGGACGAAAACCGCTACTAGGCCCAACATAGGTGCAATTTTCCCAGAAACAATTTGGCCTAACCAATCTAGCCTAATCTTCCTACTGCATGCATACTGGACGGAGACCAAACCAATTATGGCAGCCAAAAGTGATGGAATTACTGCGATCGGTCCCGCATTCGGCCCTAATGGTTCCACCCACCATCCTGCGAATGACTCCGGTGAGAAATATGCCAGAAGAACAACCGACTCTCCTGCAGCGATAGATGCAATAACCGCCCTGCCGTCGATATCATCGAAATGGGATGCCGAGAAAACAGAGGGGAACATCACGGCGTACATCGAGAAGGCAAGTAGACCCAAGTCCAGAATGGATAAATCAGACCATAGTGAAAGAAGAAGTCCCAGAACTGCCAGGGAGACGATTACTGATTCTCTGGGCAAACCCTCGCTATCTCCCTTTGGAACTAGGTCCCTGGTTACCAGTGACCCAGTGGCGAGAAGCTGCGAGTCCATTGTGGACATCAGTGCCGCTAGGCCAGCCACCAGAACCAGGCCCCCGAGCCACTCGCCCCCAACATCCATGATCATCAGGGGGAGGATTTTGTCAGTTTCTGTTTTCCCAACAAGTTCGGGATAATCCAGGTGGCCCAATGTGCCAATCAATATTGGGGGGAGGAAAGCCAGCCATGCTACAGCGGGGTAAAGCGTCGCCATCCTTCCAATCGCATAATCACTTTCCGCGGCACAAAGCCTCTGGTACAACTGGGGGAACATCGGATCGGCGAAAAGCCAGAGAATCATCGTGCTCGACCAGATTAGTAAAGTGTAGTTGCCATCCCTTCCTAGCAATCCAGAGGTCCCCTCTGAAGATGAAATAGACTCCAACGCAACGCCGAGACCGCCTGCATCGTTGATCACCATTGCTAGTCCGAGCCAGAGGAGAGCCAGTGCGATCGCACCCTGCACTGCATCGGTCCTAACTACCGCCTTCAAGCCCCCCGTGAGGGTGTAGCCAACCACCAGGACAGTGACCAGCACGGCTCCGACCCACTCTGGCCCACCGAATAGCGCTGAGACGACAATACCTGCGGCCCGAGGCTGTAGTGCAAGATACGGGATCGTGGCTATCACAAGAACCGAGGCCATGGTCAGCTGTGCATTTCTGCAACCAGTCTGCCCGAGTACCATCTCTGGAGCCGTCATCGCCCCGTGCTCCACCGATCGGGCCCTGACCTTCCGGCCCAGTATGTACATCGAAACCGCCATGAAGCCGGTTCCAAATGCCATTATCGGAAGGAAAGATAACCCGATCCTGTAAGAAGCCCCACTCGAGCCATATACCGTGAAGGCACTGAAGTTTGTCGCTGCCATGGTAATCAGAAGGATGGGCCCAGAAAGGCTCCTTCCAGCTAGGTAGTAAGACTCGTCCTCCTTGCCCAGGTCCCTTCGTGCCCAAATGGCGAATGCTACCATCGCAATTGCATAGCCGCCGACAATCAACCAAGCAGTAGCCACGTCAACGCCCTGGGGACTCCCAGCATTATCTTGACTGTCTCTGGCGGTTCATCACCAGGGGAACTTGTATACCCAAATCACGAAGTCGTTCAGGATGCATTGAATCGCTAGCATGATTGCACCGACAATCATCAGCCCGGAACCATCGACCCCATCCTGGTACGCCCCATATGCCAGAAGTCCTAGCATTATGTTCCCGACAGATGTGAGCAGAAGCGTCCCGATTACGAGGTACTGGGTCCATCCGTAGTCATTTTCGATATGCAGAATGGTGCTCTCAATCCACAGTGCTGATGGGATAAGAAATACTGCGTATGCAAGCAGTAAACGCATCTCTCCATTTCCATCAGAATCCGTCCAGGGCCACCTCAGGGAACTAACCACCGACTCTTCCAACTGGAAGAAAACGATGTACCAGTAAATCAGGAAACCCAGTGCGGCCACGAACATGAACGGTACGATGTACGTCCTCCATGCTTCGGGAACACCTCCCCACAGTTCCATGGGCCTCTCAGCATGGGACAAACCGTAAACGTACGAGGCCAGAACAAGGGGCCCGAAAATGAAGGTGAAAGCTAGAACCAACTGGCGAGTAATTTCCATGAACGTCGCAACCTGCATCCACTCATAAAATCAAAGCCACATACCCGTTCGTGGAACCGTGTCCGAGGACTTGGAGGAGCCAGATTACGAGGTGACGGCGTCTCATTCCGGATTCGAGGTCAGGAGTTACTCCGACACTATCCAGGCCAGGGTTAGGACAGAAGGAACGAACTGGCGCGGTTCCAGCGGTGGGTTTCGCAGGATTGCCGGTTACATCTTCGGCAGGAACGAGAGAGAGCAGATGATAGCTATGACCGCCCCAGTCCACATCTGGGAAGAGGGGAATGGGACCATGATGGCATTCACGATGCCTTCCGAGTACTCCATGGAAGACCTCCCCAGCCCAAACGATAGCGGAGTTCATCTTGTCAATGCATCAGGGAGGTCATTCGCCGCCCTGAAGTTCACTGGTCTGTCAGGAACCAGGAAGACAGAACGTCTGAAGAAACGCCTCATGGGTCTCTTGTCCAAAAATGGACTTGTGGCATCGGGTCCAGCGATGCTGGCAGTTTACGACAATCCAAACACCACTCTTCCCTTCTTGCGGAGGAACGAGATCCTAATTCCTATCCATGATTAGTCCGAGACCGATGCGATAATTCGATTACCCGTCTTATCGTCCAATGTCCAATGAACGAAGACCCCCCAGTAGAATGGTGGAAGCAGGGTGCCGTTGAAGGTGCCCCCGAGCCCGTAGTGATCAGCCACCCGAAAACTAACCCATTCCATGATTTCGAATTCGCTCCGAGGCCAGAGCACCCAATGTCGTTCACGGACTCTATAGAGAACGTAATCCGAAACTTCGTAAATTTCAGCGATCGAGCTTCGAGGTCTGAGTATTGGTGGTTCCAACTATTCTTCTTAGTTGCACTCGCGATCGCCGATTTCATCGATGTCATGATGGTTGACATTACTCCTCTTTCTTACTCATTATTCGGCACTATTGCCTTCTTGGGGCTAATCATCCCAAACCTAGCGGTAACAGTGCGGAGACTCCACGATCTCGGATACTCCGGTTGGTTCATCTTGCTGGTGTTTATTCCCTGTGTAGGGTCAATAATCGGCTTAGTCATCCTTGTCTTCATGATGGTTGAAGGACAATCTCAGACTAACGATTACGGAACCGTTCCCACCAACACAATCGTTCGAGAGTGAAACCGAAAGCAGATTAATCCAGAGCCGAACCAGCGGTACGTGCAGCGTTGTGGCGTGACAGAGGTCTCCAAAGCCCTGGAAACGGAGGAAGTCACGCTCATCCTCTTCCATAGGGGTTCAACTGACCCCGAAGCCACGAGGCTGAGGGATTTGGCCGAGGGACGAGGAATTGCGGTCCGCGAGTCCTCCAAGTCGGACATGTGGAGGATGTCCCGTGTCAACGACGGCGAAAGCCCACCTCCGATACTTGCACTAGTTGGGAGGAGGCCAGACTCATCGGTCGACGAGGTCCTGTCCTCCGGGGGTCTGTGCTGGCTTCTTGATGGAGCTAGATACCCTGTCAACATCGGCTTCACCATCAGAACTGCAGAGGTCAGCGGGGCTCAGGCCGTTTTCGTTGACGGATTGCTGAATCACTCCGAGAAGAAGGCTGCGAGACGGGCATCGATGAAGGCTCACAGGTTCATGCCAGTCCATTGGGTGGATGGGAAGGAACTGGTGGATCTGGCAAAGGAAGCCGGCTTCCGTGTCATATCATTGGAGGATACCGGTGAAATAGGCCCATGGGAAGAGGATCTGACCGGGAACGTTCTTCTCGTCATCGGTGGGGAGCATGACGGGATATCCGATTACGTCCTGAAGGAGTCTGATTCTGTGCTCAGAGTCCCAATGTCCGGATTCGTCCCTTCATACAACCTACAGGCGCCCATGGCAGTAGTAGCAGCCGAGGCTTTCAGGCAGCGGAATCCAGAGTCCTAGAAGGAACCCTCTAGCTCTCTGCTGATGATCATCCTCTGGATCTGGCTGGTCCCCTCGAATATCTGGTAGATCTTAGCACCCCTCATCCTCCTGGCCACGGGGTACTCCTCGGAGTAGCCATACCCACCAAGGACTTGGACTGCATCGGTAGTTACCTCCATGCACATGTCCGCAGAGAACCTCTTCGCGTGTGCGGATTTGAGCGTCGCTCTTTCCCCCGAATCTAGGGCACTGGCAGCACTGAGTGTCAGGAGTCTAGCGGCCTCTATCTTGGTAGCCATGTCAGCTAGCATGAATGAGATCGACTGATGCTTGGAAATAGGCTTCCCGAAGGTTTTCCTCTCCTTGGCGTATGTCCATGCTTCCTCCATCGCTCCCCTGGCGTTTCCGACTGCTGCTGCCGCAACCGCTGGTCTAGAGTGGTCAAATGCCTTCATCGCGTTCATCCATCCACCATTCTCCACTCCTCCGACCAGATTTGATGTGGGGACTCTGACATCGGTGAAATTCACGCCCCTGGTGTCGGAGCATCTCTGCCCCATGTTCTCCTCCTTCTTGCCGAGTTCTATCCCCGGCGAGTCAGCATCGACGATGAAACCACTGAGGCCCCCGTAACCGGCTTCTTTGTCGGTGTATGCTAGGACGAAGAACCAGTCCGCGTAACCAGCACCAGAGATCCATGCCTTGCTTCCGTTGATCACGTAGTCATCACCATCCCTGACAGCCTCGGTTTTCAGGGACTGGACATCAGAACCAGCATCTGGCTCAGTCACACAATACGCCGCCAGTTTCCCCGAAGCAACCCTCCCTAGGTATTCCGACTTCTGCTCCTCTGTCCCTCCTGTTAGAATCGGTAATGATGCAAGCATAGTGTGGTATGAGGCCGTACCGAAACCCGGATCGCCTCTGGAGAGCTCCTCGCAGATTATTATCTCGTCAACAGTCGACATCCCAGCCCCGCCGTACTTCTCGGGGATGGTAACATTCAGCAGTCCCAACTCGTGGGCCTTCGAGATTGCATCCAGCGGATATGTTCCGCTTTTGTCCCATTCCTCTGCATTTGGAATCACTTCCTCGTCACAGAACTCCCTTGCCATATCACGTATCATCACCTGCTCTTCGCTGAGACGGAAGTCGACCATGCGTCATCCAACGAATGGCACTATTTGAGTAGTTTCGGGGGGCGCTCGTTCACATCAACTGTTATTTCTCATCCTTTCTTCCGGAATTTGATTGCATGGTGAAAAACAGGCTAATCGAGCACACTGGGGCCGAGTTCCCGATAATCTGCGGCGCAATGTACCCATGTTCCAATCCTGAACTGGTCGCAGCAGCAGCGAATGGCGGGGGGATGGCCATCATTCAACCAGTCTCTTTGACTGTAGTACACGGCTTTGACAAGCCGGACCTGAATCAGGGTCTGATCGAAGGCATCCGTTACATCAGATCGAAGACGGATGGCCCGATAGGGTTCAATGCCCTGATAGAGAAGGGCAACGACAAGTACCTGCAGAGGATGTCCAAGTGGATAGACATAGCACTGGATGAGGGGATTAGGTTCTTCGTTACCTCCTTGGGAAAACCAGACTGGGTCTGCGATAAGGTGCACTCAAGAGGGGGATTCGTCTACCATGACGTAACGACTCGTTTTCACGCCGAGAAGGGAGTAGAGTGCGGCGTAGATGGCCTGATTTGCGTGAACAACAGGGCAGGCGGGCATCTGGGTACCGACAGCATGGAGGAGATGTACGCATCCCTATCCGACCTAGGGCTGCCACTGATTTGCGCTGGGGGGATAGGCAGCGAGAAGGAGTTGACTGATGCCCTCAAGATAGGATATGACGGAGTCCAGATGGGAACACGATTCATTGCTACCGAAGAGTGCTCGATGCCAGAACGATACAAGCAGGCCATAGTGGGGGCAAGTGAGGGGGATATCGACTGGACAGTCAAACTCACTGGAATCCCAGTATCGGTAATCAAGACCCCAAACTACCGCAGGGAGAACCCATGGGTCGTTCGCGCTCTTCTCTCAGGCCGATTCAAGCATAGGACCCGGTGGCTGATGAACACGATTTCATTCAGGCGGTGGAGACGGATGTCCAGCGGGAAGAAGTCATCCGACATCTGGTCAGCTGGCAAGAGTGTCGGGACGATCGAGAGCGTTGAGTCGGCGACCACGATAATGAGGAGGCTCGGTGAGGCCCTATGAGAACAAACCTGGCCACTTACGCTTTATGGCTCTGAAAATTACCCTGGAGACTACCATAGAAGTTAGTAGGAAGGCAACAGACGCCCAAGGCGGGGCCTCCCCACTAGTCGCGAGGAGGTAGGTGACAACCAGAATCCCTGCCCCGTAGACCGCACGAAATGCCGAGAAGGCCAAGAAAGCCCGGAAAGCTTTGCTCCCCAGCATCCTCTTCTTCAATGAAATGTTAGACGACTCGTCCATATGCCCAGGGACAAGCAGCCATTCACTACACTTAGTCGTGTGCTCGACCCGTGATTATGATACTAGAGAGCCTTTCAGAACTTGAAACCTTGATTCGTTTGCCTACAGTCAGTACTCGTTCCTCTCACCCGGGTCCTCGCTGAAGTACTGCACGAACTCGTACTCGTTCCCATCGTGATCGAAGAAATAGTATCGGTGCCTGTGAGGGTGGTCAAGGTAGGTCGCCCCCTGCCTGTATCCGGCTTCCAGCATGCGCTTAGCCAGCTCCACCGAATCACTTACCACGAATCCCATGTGATTCATTCCCGGGTGAATATACGGCTTGTGAGGCCCCTTTTCGGTAGCTCCTCGACTCTCGATGCACAAGTAGGAGTCCTCCGTGCCGACATGGACCCAGCGCTCTGCCGGGCTATCCTGCCCACCCCCCTCTCCTCGAATGCTGAACTCAGGCATTGCGGTCAGAAGGAAACGGACGGTCTCATCCACGTCTGTGGATGTCATATTCAGGTGCTCCAGGAACGGCTTCATGGAATTCTGAGAGCCAATCCGACTTATGTCATCATCGGTGCCTTAGCTGACGTCGGCACTCCCCCTCCCCACCCATCGAGTTAATCTACTGAAGTCCTTATTGGCATCCATGCTACCTTCCTTCAACGTTCTCGGGGGCGTTTTGGATACCTGCTCTACTAAACCTCTCACTGGCTGGTATAGGGATGGATGCTGCAACACAGACCGCAATGACCATGGTTTGCACACCGTTTGCTGCCTGGTTACCAAGGAGTTCCTGGAGTTCGCACGCTCCAAGGGGAATGACCTGATCACACCAATGCCGGAGAACGGTTTCCCCGGGCTGTCCCCCGGCGACAGGTGGTGCGTCTGCGCACAGACATGGCAAGATGCCGTTGACGAGGGAGTGGGCTGCCCGGTGGTCATTTCCGCCACTCACGAGGAGACTCTGCAAATCGTTTCCCTGGAAACTCTCAAGGAGCATGCAATCTGAGGAAACACATCGAGTATCCTATCGGTGCATATCATAACCACATAAGCCTGAATAGTCTCCTTGGGTTAGAGGTATTGGTATGATCAAAGGAGTCCCCGTTGGAGGTGACGCTCCGGTATCTCTCTCTGAGAAGGTTAGATTGTCGAGCCCAAGAGCTAGGATGCTGGGGATCGCAGTCTTTTTGGCGGCAATAATGCTCCTGGTGCCACTACAAGGCTGGATATTCGATGACGTGGTGGACGAAATTAAGCAAGACGTAGGCACTTACGAGAGAGTCCCGGTCTGGGAAAGGTCAGAGTGGCCTTACATTACCAACGAAAGCCATAGCTTAGTGATGGAGTTCGGGGAATATGGCATCCTGGAGACCGATAACGAGTGGAACTCGACTCACCATTTCGTCAATTTCGACCTCCCCTTGAGTGAGGGTGGGTCTGCGCCCAACGGTGTGGTGAGTCTCGCTGTCTGGCTTCCCGATGTGGAAGAAGGTGCCACGGTTCCCGTGATAGCGGAATTCGGCCCTTATTTTGACGAGGTAAGCGTTGACACCCCCTCGATAGAAGTCCCTGGCACATGGTTGGGACAGATGATCATCGACCAGATTCTTCCTCACGGCTACGCTTTCGCCCAGGTGTCTGTAATGGGCACTGGACGCTCAAATCACTGCATGGACCTTATGGGAAATGCCGAGCAGCTCGGAGTCGACGCTGCCGTTACTTGGTTGGGGACTCAGGACTGGAGCAATGGGGCGGTATCGATGATCGGGAAGTCGTATGACGGATCCACCCCTTGGCAGGCTGCTACGTTCGGGAATGAGTACCTGAAGACCATAGTCCCCATCTCGGGTCTCATCGGAGTGATGGAGCTAATGTGGAAAAATGGCAGCAGCGAGGCAAGAGCCCCGATAATGCACAACGGCGTTTACGGCTCATATGGTATCGACGGTGACCAGGAGGACATAGGAAACATGTGCCCAGATTACATCATCGGCCCAGGCACCGGGGTCGCAGCATACATGTGGGGAGGTGAGGCCGCTGGGACTTACTGGGAGGAGAGGTACTTCCTGGACAGGGTGCTGGAGAATTACCGCGGCTCAGTGTACTTGATTCAGGGGATGCACGATTGGAACGTTGACCCACATATGGCAATCCCAGTCATCAATCAGCTGATAGACGCGGGAATCGAGTGCAAGGGATTGTTCGGACAGTGGGATCACGACTATCCCGATAGGCCCGACTACCACTTCAACCGCTCTGGAGAGGGCAGAGGCAGGGAAGCATACCCTGAGATGGTTAGATTTGATTGGATGCAAGACCTGCTGGAGTGGTTTGACTGGTACCTAAAAGGGGTCGGCGATGAGCCTGGATTGTTTGTCGAGATCCAGTCAAACCAAGGCCAATGGAGGATCGAGGAGAGGTACCCGCCTCAGGGCATGGAGACAATATCCCTGGACCTTGGTGGCGGGATGATGAACGTAGCAGGAACTACCACCATACTGCCCAATGGCAATTTCGGGCCGATTTACGAGAGCGAGCCCTTCGACGAAGGAATCTGGATCTCGGGGTTGCCGAGGCTGCACATAGATGTGACCACAGCGACATTGGGGGGGCAGATCTATGCTCTGTTGGAGGATTGCTCGGAGGAAGGAGATTGTATCCACATCGGCCATGCCATTATGGACCTAAGATACCACGAGGGAGGGACCCAGGAGCAAACCTGGATACCCATCTTCGAGACGATCAACGCCAAAATGGAGTTCTTCGCCGTAGATTCCCAGATCGAGGCAGGACACACACTACGACTGTCACTAGCGAGCACTGGCGAGGACTACATGCCAGCTTCCACTAGCTCGATAGTCCAGATTTCCGAGGGATCGACGTCGAACCTACTCATTGACACCATTCAACCGGACGAAAAGTTGCTTTTCGCCCCTCCTGCATGCACCCAACAGTTTTGTCTTGACTGGCTAGGGCAGTGAACATATCGACATTAGTGCCCATGTTCTATTAGGCCCGCAGCATCGGCTCCGAATAGGATTACGACCATGATAATCACCCCAATTAGGACATTGATCATGGCCTCTCGCCCCGTCTCCGGGTTGTGTATGTCCGGTAGTGTGTCAACGGCTGCGACATAAAGGAAAGTGCCTGCTGAGAAAAGCATAGCTAGAGCGATCAAATGATCATCCATCCCCTCTAGTGCATAGAAAGATACAACGATCATTAACGGAGTTGCGATTGAGAACAAGACGACGTCCCGGATTGAGTCATTCCTATCTTCTCTCTCGTGCATCGAGAACACCCCTAGGCTGAACGCTGCTGGGACCTTGTGAATCAGTACAGCCAGCGCCACTGCAGCAGTGACGGCTTCCGAGGCCCCAGCTGCAGCAGAGCCTATCGCGAGGCCATCCGCAGCAGAGTGCAGCGAGAGCCCAAGAACCAGTAAAAAGGGTGCAACACCATGATGGATGTGCTGGTGCCCATGCTCGTCCTCGTGGTCGTGGTGCTCCTCGTGAACGGCATGACCTATCCCAGAGCCCTCCAGAACCAGCATCAGAACAAAACCAGCCAGTACTGCTAACCCAATTGCCAGGTTCTCCAGACCCTCCTCCTCAGACCCATGTCCTTCTTCGTGAGCGTGCGAGGTAACAATTTCCTCGATCTCCTCGATTCCGGCAGAGGCGTTTATCTCTCCAGACTCTACTTCCTCTATGACATGCTCAATGCTTTCGGATAGTGATGCCCCCGACTCTTCCTCATGGCCATCCTCTTCGTGGTCTTCATCAGCATGCTCGTCATGCCCCCCTAGAAGACCCTCTATCTCTTCTATTCCCTCAGATGCAGAGATATCACCATGTTCAACCTCGAGGATTACTAGGGCTGCCGATCCAGCCAAAGCCCCCTCATCGACGTGCTCATCGTGACCATGTTCTCCATGGTCTCCAGAAGCCAACTCGAAACCCTCTGGAATGACTACTAGAACTGCAGACGCCAACAGAATCCCGGAAGCCAAACCTGTAATTTTCCGTAGATTTTCCCTATTTCCCTTCATACCACTGAATATGGGGGCTAGACCTCCAATCAGTGCCAAAACCAGTGTTAGTGCTATCAATTCAGTCGGTAGGCTCGCATCAGACATACAACCGGACGGATATTATTACATATTTAACAAATGTTATTAATTATCTTACCATACGAGTTCCATGAGCAGGATTATTTCATTCAGTGGCGACAACGAATTCCTAGATTCCCTAGACTCCATGGTCGAGGAAACAGGATACAAAAACAGGAGCATGTTCCTTAGAGACGCTAGTTTTCACTTCGCAGATGCAAGCCGTGGAGATCTCAGCACAATGGAAGATGACTCTGAAACAGAGGGGGTGATGGTTATTTTCTATCAACATGGAGTTGAATCAAAGATTCTTGACATCAGACACTCGCATTCTGTAGAAGTCTCTTCATTTCACCACAACTGCCTGACAGAGAGTCATACTTGTGTTGATACTCTGCAAATCAGAGGTTCAGCTAACTCGCTGAGGGATATCGTATCGAGATTGAGGAATACGAATGACGTCGACAGAGTGTCATTCGTACCTGCGCCCGTTCGAGAAGAAGGCTGTTGCTGAACGGGTTATTGGACCATACATTCGGCGTGGCATTCAAGGCCCTGCGCTTCGACCATGCAGCGTGGAAATGCCAGCCCAACTCAGTTCCATGCTGGATGGATCAATGGGCCCGACCAAGCAGAAGGCTGCTCGTTTAGTGGTCGATCTGGCCTCCACGGCAGGCGCAAATGAATACATCCGAGTGGACAACGCACACGTTTCAGGGGTCAGCGTGATTACCGGTGGCCACGGATTGAGGAGATTCCTTTCAGACCTATCGGGAGACACCGAAGGCGTGGTCTCGATTCCAACGACCCTGAATTCGGCCGGATGCGATCACGAGAAGATGGAGGAGATGGGGATTGACTACCCTGACTTCCTTGAGCAGCAGTTCGAGATAGTTCAAGCATACTCTGAGTTGGGTATCGAGGCAACGCTCTCATGCACGCCATATGACCGTGGAATCGAGAGCTCGGAAGGCATAGGTTCCTGGGCCGAGTCAAACGCAGTTTGCTTCTCCAACTCTTACACATCGCTAATCACGAATAGGGAATCTGGCCTCTCTGCGCTTGCCACAGCTCTTACGGGATGGGCTCCAAAATGGGGCCTGCACATCGAATCAAACAGGGTGCCCAACATCCTAGTCAATGTCGAGGCCCAGATGTCGAACCTTACCGATTGGAGTATCCTTGGTGATTGGATCGGCAAGCAGATACTCCCCACTTGGGACCTTCCATGGGGCCCCATGCCTAGGTTCGTCGGACTTCCAAGGGCCAGCTTCGAGATGCAGAAGGCATTGACCGCATCAGCAGCAAACTACGGGTGTCCGATGCTATGGGCGGATGGGATCACCCCAGATGCCCCCGAAGTGGGATCATACCAGGGCGAGGTGACGTTCACCGAGGGGGACCTCGAACAGAGATACAGGGACCTCTCCCCGAGGGGAAGGGTCGATCTGGTGGTAATCGGTTGCCCACAGGCCAGTGTAGGGGAGGCCAGAGAAACCGCAGCAGCAGTTAGAGCGAGGATGGAATTGGGCGAGGCCATCCCCGATCACAGACTTTGGTTGTTCATGAGTTCCCACAACTACGACCTGATTTCAGCTGATGGGACGCTAGACCTACTCGAGGAGGCAGGCGCCCTCGTTCTCAAGGACACCTGCCCAGAGGTAACCCCATACAATCGATCGAAGTACAATCACCTCCTGACTAACTCCCTCAAGGCGGAACACTACCTAACCAGTGGCTTGAACCGGATTCCAACCAGTGTCGCGACCATAATCGATTGCGTCGCCCATGCGTTTGACGACTCACTCGCCGATGGCCCCGCGCCCGAGTTGGATGACCATTCAGCGACTCCCATCCACACCGCCAAGACGCATCAGGACTCTCCTTTCGAGTCAATTGGGAGGGGCATACCAAGTCAGACCCAGTGGGAGGTTTCCGGCAAGGCCTTGGTAACCGACGTGCCAATAACGTACCTCGGGTACGTGAACAGGGACACAGGGGTGATCGAGGAACCAGGACACCCGCTCGATGGTGTCCCAATCAAGGACACGGTCCTGATCTACCCGAAGGGATCAGGCTCCACAGTCGCACCCTTCGTCCTAATGGGTCTGATCTACACCGGATTCGGGCCCATGGCCATAGTGAATCGTGACGTTTGCCCACTCACTCTCCCCGCAGCATCCCTCTTGGGCGTCCCCTACGCTCACGGATTCCGAGACGACCCGACTATCCGAGTAAACACGGGGGACGACGTCTCGCTGTCACTTTCGGACGGCGAAGTGTCACTCCGGGTAGAGGCACGCTCTACCGAGGGTTGATGGCATCCACTCCCTGCAAGGGCCATGGTCGGACGCAGTGATCCCGAACCCTGCAGGGAACAGGACTGGGGCCTCTTCGAGATCACAAACAGGGACGGTGCAGCTAGAATCGGGAGAATTCACACCAAGCACGGGGCAATCACCACTCCAATGCTGCTACCCGTCATCAACCCCAACCTGAGGACGATAGAGCCACGGGAGATGTGGGAGAAATACGGAATCGAGGCCCTGATCACAAACTCGTACGTCATTTGGAAGCACGAAGACCTACGAACCACGGCACTTTCGGATGGCATACACTCGCTTATCGACTTCCCAGGAGCAGTGGTGACGGACTCCGGGACCTTCCAGTCCTACGTTTACGGGGATGTCGAAGTCGGTCCAGAGGAGATAGTGGCCTTCCAGAGGGACATGGGGGTCGACATAGGGACGATGCTCGACGTCTTCGGAAGGCCGGATATGACCAGGGAGCAGTTGGAGAACTCGGTTCAGGAGACTGTGAATCGTGCCGAAAAATCACTCTCTGTGGCTGGCTCGGAGATGCTACTGAATGGCCCGATCCAAGGGGGGACGCATGCCGACCTAAGGGCAGAGTCATCGCTCCTGATGGGCTCAGCCGAGAGCGAAGGAAGGGGTTTCGCAGTGCACCCGATCGGAGGCATAGTGCCTCTCATGGAGCAGCAGAGGTACCAGGAGCTATTCGAGATTCTACTCGCCTCCAAGTCCAACCTACCGCCAGATAGGCCAGTCCACTTCTTCGGCTGCGGGCACCCTATGCTTTTCCCGATGGCAATCGCACTCGGGGTGGACTTGTTCGATAGCGCGGCTTACGCGATATTCGCCAGAGACGACCGCCTACTGACTCCAGAAGGGACCGTGAAGCTTGGCGACATACAGGAATGGCCGTTCAACTCGCACGCCCTATTCGGAACCACGCCCCAGGGGGTCAGGGATATGGATAGGGACGAGAGGTCGACCATCCTCGCCAAGCACAACCTGGAAGTCACACAGTCCGAACTGGCAAGATGCCGGGAGGCGATCCGGAATGGAACTATATGGGAGCTGGCCGAGAAGAGAAGCCACGCATCACCGTACCTTAGGGAGGCTTTCCTCTGGCTTCAGGAGCAGCTGGACGACCCTGACGACGGACCCATCGGCGACTCCGTGCTCCGGATGATAGCATCCACGAACCCACTCAGGGGAGGGGGTGAGGGGCTTGGTGACGAAATCGAATACCGCCCACACATCCTCCACATCCAAGCGCTTCTGGCGACGAGGTGGCGAGTACCCGGATCCTGGTGGGACGCGACAACTGGACCGCCCGAGAGAGTCCTGTTGATCGAGGGTGTGCCCCCGCCTTGGCGAAACTCCGCATTGGCTTCGGTGATCGAGCACCTTGTTGAGGAGCCCAGGACTGTCGTGATGATTTCCACGCCAATCGGCCCGATCCCATTCTCCATAGAGGACGTCTCCCCCTGGTGCCACCTGACAGGACCAGATGGGATATGGGATCCGATTTTCGACGATGAGGAGGTCCTCGAAGCCCTCGAGGAGTTCGGCATCTCCGAGATCCCGCTCATCCGGGCGATACCAATCGAGGGAGAGGAAGACCAGACCAAGGCACCGGAGGTCAGGGAGTGGCTAGATCGTTGCTCGGTCGTCGACAAATTGGCACTTCTCTGTGCGATCAACCCCTCAGACGGTTGCAAGATGACCGACGGAATGACAAGCCGGAAGTCACGGACTGACCGCCTGGTGAATGTAAGCTCCGGAGGAGAACACATCCTTTCCCCCAGGCTAACTGACGGTGGAGTATCTCTCACAAATCACGGTGCCTCAATCGCGAATGGCCTGAACACCTCCCCCGTTCCCGATTTTGATTCTAGCGAGGAAGACTCTGACTTCCCTGGCATCCCGAGGGTCTGCATCATCGACGACGCCGTTCCATTCGTGGGCAAGGGGAGGAACGTGATGCACGGTTACATCTCCGGAGCCGACTCGCACCTGACTCCTGGGCAGCCTTGCATAGTGGTCGACTCAACAGGAGCACTGGTGGCTCATGGCACTCCCATTACCACGCACCTCGAGATGTCGTACCTGAGGAAGGGAGTCGCGGTGAAGGTCAGGGAAGGCGCGATGAAGCAGGACTCCTAAGTGGCACGCTCCGGGGATTCATTCAAGTGATTGGCGTACGACCACGACACGACTCCCGTAGGGAGTCGGTGACCAACTATGGCCGAAGAAGACCCATTCTCCCAAGCCCCGGTCATCACCGCCAAGGGCCTGAGGAAGATGTACGGCCCCCATTTGGCCCTCGATGACATCAACCTGGAGATTCAAAGGGGGGCAGTAGGCATACTTGGGCCTAACGGGGCAGGGAAGTCCACCCTCTTCAAATGCCTGCTGGGGCTAATCACCACCACATCCGGAGAGGGATCGGTGCTCGGGCTCGATATTCGAACCCAGGGGGAGCAGATCAGGTCGAAGATAGGATACATGCCAGAGTACAACGCACTCGATCCTAACCTCTTCGCCGTTGACCAGGTAAGATACGCAGGAGAATTACTGGGGATGAATTCGAAGAACGCAACCCAGAGAGCGCACGAAGTCCTCGAGTACGTCGGTCTCAAGGATCAGAGGTATAGGAAGATCGAGACATTCAGCACAGGGATGCTACAGGCCACCAAGCTAGCATGCGCCCTTGTCCACGACCCCGACATTCTGATCTGCGACGAACCTACGAACGGCCTTGACCAGAGGGCAAGGTCATTCATGCTGCAGACTCTCAACAGGACTGTCAAGGAGGGCAACAGATCCGTTCTGATGAGCAGTCACGTAATGGATGACGTCGAGGATCTATGTGACAGCATTGTGATGATCCACAAGGGCAGGATAGTGGTACAGAGCTCCATCGAGGACCTCGTCGAGCAAGTAGACAAGGAGGTCGAGATGGTGATATGGGGCGGAGCCAGCAAGATGGAGTCGGAACTGTCTTCCATGGGCCTAGAGAACAGGAGGCTCGGGAGGGTGATCCGAATCAAGGTGGAGGACGAATCTACAGTGGACAAAGCCCTCCAGGCCGCAGTCTCGGCCGGCGTCCAAGTTCGTCAGATGAAGGAATACGAACCAGACCTGGAAGACATCTTCCTCCTGGTTATGGATAAGCTGGGAGCACAGATCAAGGGAACTGAGGACCTGATGACTTCCGAGCACACGGGGGGTGACTGATTGTCCGAAGAGCAAGTGGGCCTCGAAGGAGGCGTTACTCGGATGGAAGCGGCATTCGGCTCGGGAGACGGGGACGATGAAGCGACAGCCGTGGTTGCGAAGTCCGAAGCCTCCCTCGGCCAGATTTTCGAGCAGAAGTACCGTCCATGGGACGGCATACTAGGACCTAGGTGGATGAGGAACTACGCCATCTTCAGGCACCATGTCTACGGGGTATTCACCGGCAAGGGGCACAGACAGTACCATCCCATGGTCAGACTCCTGATTCTGATCATCTTCCTCGCATCCCTGACTCCAATACCCATGCTCTTCCTGTCATCCTTCATCGGCGACGAGGGGGGCTTCTTCGAGAAGATGTGGGGTATCAACAGATACAACCTGTGGGGGCAGGTCCTCGGATACTTCCCACGGAACCTATGCATGTGGCCTCTACTAACCGCAGTAGTCGTAGGAGGCATGATCTCTGACGACAGGCAGCACGGCACGAGCGCGATCTACTTCTCAAGGCCAATCTCCAGGCTGGACTACACTTCCATGAAGTACCTGAGCGTCGCAGTAATCCTAGGATTCGTGATAGTCTTCTCGTACTTCGCATACTACACGAGCGCAATCGTGTTCAAATCGGAGGGATGGGCGTATCTGGCTGACACGCTCCCAATGTTCCTGGGAGGAATGCTCGCAGGAATCATCCTGGTTATCACCTACACCTCAATAGGACTAGCACTCTCAAGCATCAGCCAGAGCCGATTCTTTGCAGCCATCGGCTTCCTCAGCATCATCTATGGGACCAAACTGGTCTCTCTTCTGATAGAGCTACAGTTTGATACCACTTTCATGTATGCGACCAGTCCCTACGACTGTCTTGCTCACATGGGACAGTTCCTACTGGGAATCCCCTCCAACTACGAGCATCCGGTCTCAATCTCCATCGTCTCACTCATTGTCATGAACGCAGTCTCAGTCTGGCTCCTAGTTTCCCGTGTGACCTCACTGGAGGTGACTAGGGAATGACGATGGAGAATCAAGATCCGCCGGCGGTCCTGATCGACCAGGTCTCTAAGTGGTACGGGCAGGTGATTGGAATCAACGACCTCTCGTTGGCCATTGACGGGGGCGTTACTGGCGTCCTCGGGCCAAATGGTGCAGGCAAGTCCACTCTGTTCAAGCTGATGATGGGGAGGATCAGGCCCAGCCAGGGTTCTGTCAGGCTCTTCGGGGCCGACCCCTGGAACAATACTGCCCCCTATCGCAGGGTCGGTTACGTAAGCGAGTCGGAGAAGCTCTACGAGTGGATGACTGCACTGGACTTCGTAACCACTCTGGCCAGACTGCATGGGATGACCAGGGAGGAAGCGACCGAGAGATCCGCGCACGTCCTGGATTTCGTGGGATTGACGGATGTCATGCACAAGGAGCTGGGCAAGTTCAGCAAGGGAATGAGGCAGAGGGTCAAGATCGCGCACGCACTGGTGCACGATCCCGACCTGATCATCCTGGACGAACCGTTGCACGGGTGCGATCCACTTGCGAGGACCAGCATCATGAGCGTAATCCGAGAGATGGGCGAGCAGGGGAAGACGATACTAGTATCCAGTCACATCCTGGAGGAGATAGAGCGAATCACCGAGCAGATCGTAATTCTCCACAACGGACGTCTACTAGCCATAGGCAATTTGCATGCTATCCGAGGACTTCTCGACAAGCACCCCCATAGGATTCTGATAAAGTGCGAGGACCCCAGGAGCCTAGCTAACCTATTCGTCTCACAGGAACCGGTTTTCGGAGTCAGGTTCCCCCGGGAGGGGCAATTGGAGATTCAGACGAACGACCTCTCGGCAGCGCACTCGGTCCTCCCTTCGATCGTCGTGAACTCTAAGCAGAAGATTACCAGCATCGAGAACCCGGATGACAATCTGGAATCACTACTCAGCTACCTGATAAAGGAGGGAAGCTGATGGACAGAAAGGGCAAGGCCCTCTCTGAGACCGTCTGGACCAGGATGGACAGGAAGGCAGGAGCCATCATCGAACTCACCATGAGGCAACTCAGGCACCGTGTTTCGACATGGGTAGTACTTGGCGTCGGAGTGCTACTGATGGCGCTGCTCCTGACATTCTACGTCGATTCTGTGAGGGAGTCTTTCGAACCCATCGATAACGATGGTGACAGCGAGGATAAGGACGGCGATGGGTATCCAGAGGGTCAGGAGAGGAAGTACGGAACCGAGGACTACGACTCGTCTTCTTATCCTGGAGCAAGCGTCTTCGTCCCTGAAAGCGACATTGACTGGAACGACGCAGACAGGTCGGAATTCGGCAACAATTCATGGGAGGGAAGCGCATTCTTCGAGGCCTCATGGGTCGATGACCAATACTCGGGAGAGTGGTGGGATAGCCATGTTGACTGGAATCTGAACCAAGAAGGAGTCCCGGAACTAACCGATTGCTCGGATTGGGAATTGGACGAAATCCTCGGCTCCATCTGGTCCGAGGCCTGCGACATGGGGGATGACGACGGCGATGGGATGAACACCTACTACGTGGCAGGAAAATGGAGAGGGACGGGAATCGCCACCGTCCCTGAGAATTACTACCTGCTCTGGGGCTACTGGACGGAGGAAGTATACGTCGAGCCAGACCCACCAGAGATGTACATCAACGAAGACGGAATTGACTGCTTCACCGCCTTCGTCCTAAGTGGCGATGACTGGGAGGAAAGTAGGGTCGACTGCCCATCCGAGACAAGGCTCTCGGGAAGCCATGGGTTCGACAACGACGGCGACTGCCTAGCGCTCGATGATGGGAATGGAAATGACGACAACGAGAACGGCATCGTCTGCGACGTCCAATGGATCGCATCTAATGGCGTCGTGACCTGGATCGAGGCAGACAGACTAGTCGACGAGGATCCCGACGAGCAGGAGTACATAGGGGAGCTAGGGCATAGGACGTTCGTCATAGCCGTCGGCAAGATGGCATTCGTCATTCTACTGGGACTGTTCATCCCGCTGTTCCTATCTCTCGGACTGGTCAGGGACGAGACGGAAAACGGAACCCTGCACCTCCTTCTCTCGAAGCCCATCCACCGTGCAGAGTTCATCATCTACCGATTGTCCGGCTATCTCGCTATCTCCGGAAGCTATGTGGTAGGCCTCTCCCTAATTGTGGGACTGATCTCGTCTATACTAGGTCCCGGAGACCAACTGATTCGACTCTCGGACATCCCGGTCTGGATAGGGATAGGGATCGCCACGACACTGGTTCTGGCTGCGTACGGCTCGATGTTCAATGCAATGGGACTAATCTCCCCCAAGTATGGAGTCTACCTCTGCATAGTCTTCGGAATATGGGAGTTCATGATGGGGAGCTTCTCCATAGTCAACCCCAATTGGACCGTGGCAAGCGTCTCAATCTCGCACTGGGCCCTCCAGATGATTGATGCAGTCGTCCTACTCGCATGGCCGGACACCATCCAGTGGGCTGAGATGGATAATGCGTTTGGAATTGGCTCCGGCCTCTCAGTATTCTGGCAACCACCGGTCCATACACTAGGAACCTCCTCCGCAGGAATCGCCCTCCTAAACAGCACCCTGGTCCTTTTCCTCGTTACTGTGGCATGGGTATTCATAGCCAAGTCAGTCTTCAGTCGCAGGGAGATAATGTGATTTCGATGCAGGAGAACCCGAGCAAGTTCGAGGGAGATTTCTCTTCCCTATGGCGTCTGGACGTGATGCCCCCCATTCATGGGCTCTCATGGTGGTGGTACTGGGTCCTGATTCTCATTCCAGATCCTGAAAATCCGAGGAGGTCTCGCCAGTTAATGACTCTCTGGTCGACAAAGGAGACGAATGCCGTGCGTGTCAGTGGTCATTGGTGGAAACCCGGCTCGAGGATGCACAAGGATGACCAGGGCGGCTTCGTAATACCAGGGATGGTCTGCGCTTGGTGGTACGATGGCAAAAAGATGCACGAGCCTCTTACCATGCGAGAGTGCCGCATGGCGGTCGTCAGCGACGAGCATTCCCTCTGGCCAGGAGAAGGCGAAGGCCTCGGAGCGGGTGCCGTCGTCCCGATAGACAGGGAGGACCTCTCAATGGGAATGAATCCGGGCAACGAGTCGATGTGGCTCAGCCTTTCGAGCGACAAGGAAGCCCGATCTCGCGGGGCCCCATCCAGATTTGAGGCCCATCTAACTCCCTGGTGGGGACCCCCTAGTGAACTAACATACAGGAACAACGAGATCGCTCTTGGAATGGGTTACGACATCCTTCGTCTTCAGGGGATGAAGTCGAGTCTGGCAATAGATGGGAAGGAGTACGAAGGCACGGCTTACTTCCAGAAGGTAACTGTTCAGGCACCATCCGTACCATGGTTCTGGGGCATGGTTCACTTCGACGATGGCTCATACCTCGATTGGTTCATGCCTCACATAACTCCACTCTCTACTGCTAAGGATGACAAGCCATGGCGAAAGAGAGACACCTTCAGAGTCCCTCTAAAGGCTGCCGGCGTCTTCCATGACAGAGTCCGAGGGAGGACGGAGGAGTTCGATAACTGCGAGGTCGATCTGCGGAAGTCAGACCAAGGACTTTTGGACTCACAAGGTAACTTGCTCCCAAATTTCAGTATTAGAGTATGGAACGAGAATGCCGACGTGTCCCTGCGAATAAGGGCAGTTAGTCGGGCAAGATGGACATTTGACCAGCCAACTAGGGGGGGTTTGGTCAGTCACCTGACATACAATGAGTATCCATTCGAGGTGTCCTCAATCTCCATTAAGGACGAAGAGGGGACTAGGACGCTGGATGATTACCAGTGGATTCATGGAAATGCAGAACACTCATGGGGGTTCTTGCATTGATTCGCAATCTCTTAGAAACAACCACTCGACGGGGGAATTAGATGTCCGAATTCGTTGAACAATTCAAATCCGAGATAGATGCGGATTCAACTCGTTCTGATTTCCCAGAGATTACTGACTCAGAGACTCCAATATGGCGAGGTGGACCAGCAACCGCTTCAATGGCAGACAAGTACATCCTCGCCATCACCGTCCTCTTGGTGCACGTGGCCTTCTTTCTCGGCGAGCTTCTAGACACTCCCGAGGGAGAGGGGCAGGCGAACTTCTTGCTCTCCGTGGTAATGTGGCTAATCGACACCACGGGCGTATTTGGATTCGTAATTTGCATGCTACTTCTGACCAAGGCCAATCACTATGCAAACTTCTCAACCTCGGGGGGGTGGACGACATCATGGCTTCTTGTTACGTCATCCATACCACTAGTCTGGAAGTCGATTGACATAATTGAGTGGATCGGAGGTCTTGCTGGCTCTGGTTTCACTAACCCACTTCCGGCTTGGAATTTCTCTTGGTTCGCCCCATTAGGGGCATTTTCTTTTCTCGTGATGGTTTCTTTCACTCTACTTTACCAACGCTCGTTCCAGTATGCAATTACCGACAAGCGAATTCACATCCGACAGAGCTTCCTATACTTCGAAACCAGCGCTCATGGGATTTCATACCATAAAGTGGAGAATCTCAAGGCCGATCCAACAATTCTGGGGCGCCTACTGGGATATGGAAACATCCACGTGGTCACTGGTTCGGGAGTCGGTCTGCAGGTTGAGTCCCTAGGAATCAGTGCAGCGCATTCTACTGAGGTTCGGGAGCAATCGAAGGGAAAAAGAAGAATCCTCTCCTTCTTTCTCGGATGGATATCTGTCCAGAGAAATAGGACTGTTGAGGCAACGGATCCGGCAGACTGTTTGTACGGCGTCAGAAGGCCAATGGATGTTTACCGTTTGATAAACGAACTAATGGACTCGAACGTTGGATTGCACCAAGAAAACTAATCAAATTGGGTTGAAACTCTCTGCCAAGTACCCGCACCGTTCATAACCTCAAGTCCTTCCACGGATTATGGGGACATTATGTCGGATGAGGATACTATTACTAAGGCTGCACAGTGCATTACACAAGGGGACTTCATGGGTGCCATGGGCATTTTTGAGGCCCATATAGAATCTAATCGCGATGACCCAGCAGGTTACCATGGTTGGGCGGAATCCGCACTCTTCGAGATTCAAGAGAACGGCAACTTCGACGAGAAGGGTAATGATAGAATCAACGAGGGCCAGGTTGCTGCATATTTCAAGAAGGCTGCAGCGCTAGATGCTGAGAGCACAGAGTATCAAGCAGCCTATGCAAACGCACTGATCGAGTTCGACAGAATACCAATGGCAATTAGGGAACTTAAGAAACTCAAGGATCTAGGGGACTCTTCGGACGATTTCGACGTAACCCAGGACCTCTACCAAGCGGCTAAGATGCTGATTGACAACATAGACTTCAAGACAAACTTTGATCGAAGTGAGGGATTTGCCAAGCAATTTCTCCCTGTAGCGGTTGAGTTCGCGCTTCTCGGCATGGGATTCGCCTCTGCGGAGGAGGCTCTGGAGTACCTCCAGACCGAGTAGGTGGTGAAACCGTTTGAGCGACCGATTCCTGGTCGCCATAGGCTATCACGGGAACTCGTTCCACGGATCCCAGGTCCAAAAGGACGTGGGGACGGTGGAGGGATCGCTCAGGCAGGCCCTCAAGAGGCTCACCTGGTGGTCTGAAAGGTGCTTGGAGATGTCCAGCAGGACCGATGCTGGCGTCAGCGTGAGGATGAATCTGGCGAGGATAGACCTCCCGAAGCCGGTCTCCGAGAAGGCCAACGAGGAATCCATCATCCGGGCTTTGAACGACAACCTACCAGTGGGTGCGACTGCCATATCAGCGAATCGCGCTCCTGCGGACTCAAAGGTAAGGTACGCCGAATCGCGTAGGTACCTGTATCGTCTAGAGGCAATAGAGGAGTGGCCGCCTGAGTGCGAACCTGACGTGATATCGGATGCCTGCTCCCTGATCGAGGGAGTGAACGACTTCTCCAACCTCTCCAGGATGGATCACGGGGTCGACCCAGTGAGGACGGTGGATTCGTGTGTCCCCTGGCTGTCTGACGATGGCAGGGTCATCGGATTCTCCATTCAAGCCAAGTCATTCATCTGGAATCAGGTCAGGAGAATCGCATCGGCATTCTCGGGCATCGCATCTGGAAGGTTAGGGGTATCAGACCTAGAGTCGGCCCTATCTAGGCCCGAGGTGAGTGTAGATCTGGGCAGGGCCCCATCCGAGGGACTGGTCCTCTGGGCGATTTCTCATACCGACTTCGAATCCCCATTCTCAGACCGGTTGCCCCCTCCAGCGGCATTCTCCAGACGTCCAAGCGACCCTAGGGAATACCGTAGGTGGCTGTCCATGTCCCAGTACGAGATGGGCACCTTGCTGGAGAGGGAGTGGCTCTCTAGGCTGAATTGAGCTCGATCTCCACCAAGTCCTCGTCCGAGCAGGGGAGGCTCTCGCGCAGGAACGCTCCGGAGATTACCTCGGCGGTGCTAGTGTGCCTGGTGAGGTCAGGAATCAGAATGGCACACTCCTCCCAATCTCCCATGCCCCTCCTGATCCTGCCTCTGAATGCAGTAGCTCCACCGAAAGACCTGCCATCCCTCTCGAATCCCTCAATCCTGAGTGGTTGGACGGACTCGCTCGCATCTCCCTCCTCTAGTCCAGCTAGGACCCTGAGATGGGAGAAGGCACCAAGACTACTGCTCCCGACGTCCACATTGAGCGTCCCAGGCCAGGCCCCTACTCCCAGGACGACCTTGAATTGGGACTGGTAGTGCTTTTGGGACATGAAAACATGGGCCCTACCGAGTCCGCTGCTCACTTCTCCAATGATTCGCACGGACGTCGGCTATGCCGGCGACTCATAATATTCGCTCGCATCTAAAGCAGTATCGTGGAGCCTTGCTTGCCGATTGACCACCCAAGATTCGACAGATGGCCGGCTTCGCTCGAATCCCCATCTAGTGCTGGATTGGTGTGATTTAGGTGTATGAAAATTACCTCCGGGTCACCCCCTCGCCTCTCTCCCAGTAGTTCTAGGGATTCGGAGATCGTGGGGTGGGGGACCTGTGCCATGTCCCTCCCCCCCAACTCGTCATCGCTCCAGAAAGTCCCATCTATCATCGCGAATTCCACTCCCATGGAGATCAACCATTCCCTGATGCTCACCTCTCCGACCAGTTCCAGTGTCCCCTCCCAATCGTCATGGTCAGGTAGGAATAGCAGTGAATGGTTGGGTCCCATAACTCTGATTGCATGAGTATCCGAGTATTCGTCCCTGTGTGGCACAAGAATGAACTCCAACTCGAAACCGCACCCCTCCGTTGGACTGAATGAAGTCCCAGTAGGGACCGCATTGGTCTGGAATGGCCCAGAGAGCGTTCTCTCCTCGAGGACCCTGATTACGCTGCTGCTGGAGAAGAGAGGAATCCCGCTTCCACCCATCGCTTCCTTCCCAAACTGTCCGATTCCGTCTATGTGGCCCAGATGGGCATGAGTGAGACTTACTGAATCAGGAATCAGCGAGTCACCCTTGCCAAGGGACGTGGCAGCAATCCCGAGTTGGTGGGACAGGCTCCTCGTTGCCTCGATGAGATGCACGCTTCCGTCCAACCCCCTGATGGCGCACGAAACGGGATACAGGACCTCTGTGGGGTCATTCAATGCAGAAACGCACCTCTCGCAGGAGCATCCTGCTTGGGGCACACCGCCGTCCTGGGCTATTCCCAGGACAACCACCTCCACGTCCCCGTCTGCCATGCACCGCGATGGAAACCCCTCCATCAATCCTCCCTCTCGCTCTCTCCGATTAGTCAATGAACTAGGATGCCCTCTGCGAGTCATGCCAGTCGACCTGTCATGGATGCGAGATAGGTACGTCGAACTGAAGTCCCAGGGACTGGACTGGAACCCCCCTACTTTGGAGGCGGCGAATGAGCCCAGATGCACAATCGATGGCAGGGAGATGATCATGCTATCCGCGAACAATTACCTAAATCTGACCACTCACCCAAGAGTCGTGGAGGCTGCAGTCGAGGCTACGAAGAAGTACGGCACGGGGTCGGGTTCCGTCAGAGCGATAGCGGGGACGATGGACCTCCACCTCGAGGCCGAGAGAACCTGTGCAGAGTTCAAGGAGGTCGAGGCATCCCTGATATACTCGGCAGGATACACTGCAAACGTTGGACTGATCCCCACCCTGGTACGTGGATCGGAGGACGTGATCATCTCAGACGAGCTAAATCACGGGTCAATAATCGATGGAGTCAGACTTACCAAGGCATCCAGGGCGGTATACCCCCATAACGACATGGGGGCCCTGGAGAGGGTACTCAAGGATCACGAGGATTCCGAGCGCAAGCTGATTATCACTGATGGGGTTTTCAGCATGGATGGCGACATAGCACCGCTCGATGAGATCGCAGACCTCGCAGAGGAGCACGGGGCAATGACCTTCGTTGACGACTGCCACGGCGAGGGTGTCTTGGGCGAGGGACGTGGAATCGTATCCCACTTCGGACTCCAGGGGAGGGTAACATTCGAGGTCGGGTCATTCTCGAAGGCACTGGGAGTCCAAGGGGGAATCCTAGCAGGAAGTGAGGATGTCAGGACACACGCCCTGAACCACAGCAGGTCGTGGTTGCTCTCTGGAAGCCAGCCGCCCGGTGTTGCAGCGGCCCAGAAGGCCGCGATAGAGGTCCTGATGTCGGAACCTGAACATGTCCAGAGGCTTTGGGACAATACGACATACTTCAAGGAGCAACTCGACTCGATGGGATTCGACACCGGCGTCAGCGAGACGCCAATAGTTCCAGTCTTGTGCGGAGATAGCAGGAAGGCGCAAGACCTCTCCTCATTGATGAGGGACGAGGGTGTGATGGTGGGTGCGATTGTCTTCCCCATGGTCGCTCGAGACAAGGCCAGAGTGAGGACCCAGATGTCAGCCGGGCTAAGTAGGGAGGAACTCGACTCAGTCCTGGAATCATTCGATAGATGTGGCCGTAAGTTAGGCCTGATTTGACTGGAATTTCTGAAAGGCGACTGTCGGAGGGATTATGACGGGGTGTCAGTTACCCTCTATGCTGGGAACCATATGGCCGATGAAGAAACAATATTCTCGATTTCAGAAGGCAACTTGGATTCTGGATTGAGGGGTATTCCTGTCGGTACCTGCAAGACATCCTACGTGGACCCGATTGAAGGTGTTCATTACGTAGGATATCCAGTTGGCGATCTGGCCGATTTGGAGGAGGAGGACGTCATCTACCTGCTAATGCACAAGAGGCTCCCAGATGCACATGAGTCAGCGGCATTCCGGAAGGAACTGGCACATAGGGGGGAGGAGATGCCAACCGGTGCATTGAGGGTCCTTGAGAACCTAACTCCAGGTAGCGGACACCCAATGGACTGGCTTTCAATCGGAATCATGGCCATGGGTGCTGCCGAGACGACTGGGGACATCAGAGTCGATTCGATGAATCTAATCGCCAGAACTCCAGAGCTGATGGCCAGGATATTCCTACTTAGAGGGGGGCATCCGGAGAAGATCCGCCCTAGGAACACAGAATTGGGTCTAGTCGAGAACTTCGTACACATGCTGGGAGTGGACGGCGAGGAAGCCGAGATGATGAACAGAGTCCTCAGATTCTTCTTCATCCTCCATATGGATCACGGTGGAGGGAACCTTTCCACCTTCTCCGGCAAGGCTGTCGCTTCTGGAAGGGCATCGGTGTATGCCTCTCTGGCTAGCGCAATGAACGCACTATCGGGACCATTACACGGCAGGGCGAATCAGGCCTGCCTCGAGTTCGTACAGAGGATTGGCACATCAGATCCAGATGAGATCGAGAATTTTGTCAGGGCAGAACTCGCAGCTAAGAGGCCAATATACGGATTCGGCCACGGTGTTCTCAGGGCAGAGGATCCAAGAGCCAGACTTCTGATAGAACTCGGCTCAGAAGTCTGTCCAGATGACGAGTACTACAAGATCGCCAAGGGCCTAAGGGAGGTGGTCCCCCCTATACTGAAGGAGCATCCCAAGATCAAGAACCCATATCCAAACGTAGATTTGGCCAGTGGGAGCCTTTTGCATGCTATTGGTTTCAGAAAGCCCCACTACTATACTACGTTCTTTGGATGGGCTCGAGTGGCGGGAATTTGCGCCCAGATTCTAGATGAGAGGAACGCTCGAGACGGAAGAGGGGTCCCGATTTACCGCCCAAAGTACATTGC
>CAYFGC010000003.1:0-41673 GCA_964342625.1 uncultured Candidatus Poseidoniales archaeon
CAAAGGAGCATCAGCGAGAGCAGCAGCTCGTAGGCAGAAGGACAAGTGGAAGGCGAAGAGGTGGTACTCTATCAGAGCACCTCGGAATCCATGGTCTTTCAAGGTCATCGGGGAGACCATCGCCGAGGAAGAAGAGATGCTGGTTGGAAGGCCGTTCGAGATCATGCAGAATGAGCTGGACGGCGACTTCACAAAGATGCACGTCAAGATAAAGTTCCGAATCAAGGAGGTTGTCGGAAACGACGCAATCACCGAGTTTGTTGGCCACGATGTCATGAAGGACTTCGTTAGGAGACAGATAAGGAGAGATAGGGGGAAAATAGACGATACCATAGATGTCGTTACAGAAGATGGCTTCTTTGTCAGAATCAAGCCTTTCATAGTAACAAGGTCGAGCGTCAAGGCCAGCCAGAAGCACGAGTCCCGCAGCGTCACCAGGAACGAGGTGGTCAAGTTCTGCGCCCAGTCAACATGGATCAACGTACAGAAGGCACTAATGGACGGCTCCTTGGAGGATACCGTCTCCAAGGCAATCTCCAAGATTCAACCAGTCAGGGCGGTCTTCTTCAGGCGCAGCCAGCTTATCCAGGATGGCGTCGTGGTAGATGATGGGCCAACTCTGGAGGAGATCAAGGCCGAAGAGAAGGCTGCAAAGGAGCAGGAAGAGGAGACTCCCGAGGAGGGGGACTCTTCTGACGTTCCGTCAGAAGAGGTCGACCCTGTTGAAGAAAAGGCGGATGGTCCTGCCGACGAAGATCAAGGGGTTGGGGATTCGGACGATGCCGATTACGATTCGATGACCGTGGCTCAGTTGAAGGAACTACTGAAGGAAGCAGGCAAGCCAGTTTCAGGGAAGAAGGCCGACCTCATCACAAGGCTCTCGGAGTGAGGAGATGCCCCGCATTGCGGTGATTTGTGGAACTGGGATGAGTGCATTCTCTACCACTCTAGAATCAACAACATCTACTTCCAGCCAAATTCTCGCAGATTCGAAATGGGGGGTTGTCCCCATTTCAGTAGTGAATCACGATTCGGGACAAGTTTTCGTCATAGACAGGCATCACTCAAAAGACGAAGCAAGAACCCCTCCTCACGAAATAGATCACCGAGCCAACGTGCATGCAGCCAATAGTTGCTCGCCCGATCTGATTGTTAGCGTGAACTCTGTTGGATCGATTGTAGAGTCGATGCCCCCCGGTACTGTGGGAATCGCAAGTGGGATACTCGATCTATCCATCAAGCCATGGACATTTCACGATGACGATGCGACTCATGCAGATAGGACACGCCCATTCGACCATCGATACTCCTCCGTCTGCGAGACCGTACTCGCAGAGAGGCAGGGCAACTCACCAACCGGATTGGTAGTGGCTCAATGCGTAGGGCCTCAGTTCGAGAGCCCCTCTGAGATCGATGCACTAGAGATGCTAGGAGCACATGTCGTGGGAATGACCCTTGGCCCAGAGCAGAGGCTAGTTTCAGAGACGGGTATCGCCCATGTCTCATTGCCCTGCTCTTCTAACTGGGCCGCAGGAAGGACTCCAGGGGACCCGGATGCAGAGATCAATCACGAAGCAGTCGACCAGATGGCGTCTCAGATGAGGGACTTGGTTTCCTCGTGCATACTTGCCCTCCTTGAAGACATCAACTAGTGCAACTACCTTGATGGAGCCCCTCCCATGTGTATTGCCATGGCGGAAAGGCTGAGTGTAGATGATTGGTTGCAGGTGGAGCACGGCGAGGGTCCAGATGGGTCTTGGCCTACAATGATGGCCAGAGTCGCTAAGTTCCACCACAAGCATAAGTTCGCAGATGACGATAACCATGGTCACGACATGGGATTCCGGATCGCCCTGACTGTGGAGGAGCTTGGCGAACTCTCAGCAGCCATTACGAAGGGCAAGCCAGATGAGGAGGCGGCCGAAGAGCTAGCCGACCTTTTGATTCTGATACTCGGGCACTCTCTGGCAATGAACGTGGATCTCGAAGCGGAATTCCACAGGAAGATGGACAAGGTCATGACCAGGAAGGCTAGAACAGGTAAGCTTGGAATCAGAGTGACAGAATACACGGATGATGTCAATTAAGTGTGGCAATTTGCACTCATTTTAGTGAATTATACTAGGTGTAAATAGTAACACCGGCTTTTTGTAAAAAGTGCGTTTTTAGCCGTTTTTCGCATGTTCTGCACCTTCTCTATTATATAGTCCAGTGAAACGAGACGAAGTCACTCGTGTATACGAGGAGATGAAAAAAATGAATGTAGATATGAATGCAATGAAAGCAGAAGTAGGCGGTGCCTTTGTGGTGTCCTGGCTGGTCTTCGGATCCAGCGGAATGGGCCTCGAGGGTGCTGTTATTCTGGCAGCCGCCTGGATGGCGTTCGCCGGAGCCCACATCCTGCCAGTAGTGACCTGGTGTCACATGCTGACTGGGGATCTGGGAGACATGGACGCCCATATGGCAAATGGGATGAGGCTGGTAGGACAGATGGTCGGGTCAATCCTGGCAATCGCCCTAGCTACCGAGTTTGGCGGAATAGATACGCCATGGACAGCTGACGCATGGGCAATGCCCGAGATGTGGCCAGCCCTAACCGCAATTGCGGCGGGTGCCATTTTCTGGCAGGTGCACACCAAGGCTGACTCAGTATGGATAAGTGCCTTTGCTGTTATGGCTCTTGCTTCGGCAATGGGCATGCAGCATGACGGATTGACCACCGCCCTTGATGCTGCAAATTCGGGTGACTGGTACAGCACATCTGGTGCAAACGAGATGGGCGCAGTGATAGCAGGAATGACCTTTGGTGATCTTGCTGACGTGCTTCCCACGTTCATCGTCGACGGCCTGCTTGTTGGTATCGGTGCAAGGGTAGGCACCGAGATCGACAAGGCAATTTGAGACTGAGAAAATCCACTCTCTAATACGAAAGCAGGCTAGGGGGGGAAACTCCCTAGCCTGTACACGAAACTCTGCCTAGAGAAATCTCGCTCTATTCAATGTCAAAGAATTCTGATTGCATTGTAGCAATCTCTCCTCTTGACTCAGCAGTAGAGTATGCCTCTAGTGGTTCCCTGTTCAGGTCAAGGAACTGCTGTCCGAACTGGAATGGTTCTAGAACCCTAGAGGCTTGATCGTGATGCCCCAATATAGCCAAGGAAGCAGCAACAGCCTCTACTGAGGACAACCTGCCGACCCTCCCCCAGGAAACCGGGTTTGCAGCCAGCAATGCTGGCAATATCCTGCCTTCGAGCATAGTCCTTCCAGCGATTTCGTCTAGTGACTCATCAATTCTCTTCCAAGAGCAGTCCAGTACCACTAGCGCGGCACCCAAGGAAATAAGACTTCGATCCTCAGGACCGAGTATAGTTGTTGATTTGGGATCTAGAATATACCCCCTCTTGGGTGCTCCTGATACGGATTCGTGCAACTCTACAAGGCCACTGGCATGCATCTTCCTAGCAGTGCATTTCCGTGGATCATCCTGATCGAGATGAATCACATGGAGGGGGACCTCTTCCACGAACCTATCTCCTCGATCTTGCACCGGACCGGGAGACGCCTATCCTCCTCCCTTTCTTCTTCTGACTCTTCTGCTTCTTGGGTTCGGTCTCGGGTGAATTTTTCGCATCCGAGATGGTCATCTGCCTATCGTTATCGGAAGCTACCATTGTATGGGCATGTGAAACAGACTCCACGAATAGCTTGATGTCCAGCGCCTTCGCGAACTTGTTCAGGAGAGAGTCAGTCGGCCTGATTCCGTTCTCGGTCTTCTGAATGACGGCAATCTTCTCATTCATCTGTTTGGCAAGGTCTTCCTGAGACAGACCTCTATGCTTCCTAGCATTCCTAATTCGCGAATGGAAGTCATTTGCTAGCTCCACCTCATCCTTAGTCATGATATCCACCCCCGAGATTCCTTTCCCAGATACGGAGCTTTGAGTCTCAGTAGGGGGTACGTATGTCGGAGTCCTCACCGCTTCGACAATAAGTCCCATGGATTCGATGCACCTATTGCAACACTCGAGTATCGAATTATGGCCTACTGGTTTCGCAATCTTCGCCCTCTTTGTGCTAACTCCCTCGGCTCCACAGAGTTCGCACGCACCCATGCATTGCCGATACGATTGAGCATCATAGTCCTTCGCAGGGGTCATAAGTATCCGTTTAGTGTGCACAACATGACATCCGAGGCCGATGAGAAACCCAGTGGTCACGATCCTCTGGAAAATACAGACTCTCACAAAGGCGCTCTAGACCGTCTTTCCAAGGACTACCGTGAGCTCTCTGACAAGGCTCAGCAGCTATTGACAGAGAAGCTATTCTTGGAGAACGAGCTAACACAACTTAAGAAGCGCTCGAATAGGCTTGAGGAGGAGCTAAGCAACATTCGAACCCCGCCGTTAATCATCGGTTACATCCAGGACATGGTTAACGAACAAGCGGTTGTCAGGAGTTCCAACGGCACAGTATTCCTAGTGTCAATCAATCGCCGTTTGGATAGTACGAAAATAAAACCAGGCACCAGGGTGGCTCTAAACCAGGATACCCTATCCGTAGTTGAGATTCTTTCCGACTCTTGGGATCCGTTAGTTAGCAATGCAGAGATCATTGACTCCCCGGACGTGGACTACTCCTCGATAGGGGGACTTGAGGAGCAAATCAAGGAACTCAAGGAGGCTATAGAACTACCATTCGAGAATCCACAGGCATTCTCCGATTTCGGAATCGACCCGCCCAAAGGAGTTCTTCTGACCGGACCTCCTGGCACTGGAAAGACAATGTTGGCTAAGGCAGTGGCAAACTCGACCAATGCGTCATTCCTAGGACTAGTGGGCGCGGAACTCGCTCAGAAGTATATTGGAGAGGGCGGCAGAATGGTAAGGGAACTGTTCGAAATGGCAAGGGAGAAGGCCCCTTCAATAATCTTCATCGATGAAATCGACTCAATTGGTTCCAAGAGGCTCGATGTCGCTACTTCCGGCGATCGTGAGGTACAGAGGACGCTGATGCAACTTCTTTCCGAGTTGGATGGATTCGAGAGCTTGGACAATGTCAAGGTTATCGCCGCAACAAATCGTCCGGAATTGCTCGATGCTGCCCTTCTACGTCCAGGGAGGTTTGACAGGATTATTGACATCCCCATCCCAGATATTGATGCTAGGGAAGCCATATTCTCCGTGCATACCAGGTCAATGCCAATGGCCAAGGGTTTGGATAGCAGATCATTGGCCTCAATGTCCGATGGATTTAGCGGTGCCGAAATCAAATCCGCAGTCGTAGAGGCGGGAATATCGGCAATATCTAGCGGTCGTAAGTCAGTAAAGAAGTCCGACTTCATAGGTGCGATAAAGAAGGTTGAGGATAACAGGAAGGGCTCCAACGAAACCAATTCCGAGGGAATCTACGGATAAGCAAAATATCTTGACGAGCAGTCGCTTCCAATGTCCATGCAGGGAGCCCTAGTTGAGTGCGTACCAAATTTTAGCGAAGGAAGGGACAAGCAACTAATTGAGGAAATTACCAGGCCTATTAGGGATGCAAAAGGAGTCTCACTGCTAGATATCGACATGGGTCACGACTTCAACAGAACAGTCGTGACTATGGTGGGGGGACCAGAAGAGGTACTGAGCACAGTAATCGAATGTACTAGGATTGCAACCGAGCTCATTGACATGAGGGAACATTCCGGCGAGCACGCGAGAATGGGTGCAGTGGACGTCGTCCCTTTCATACCTATCAAGGGGATATCCATGGATGATTGCGTCACACTTTCCGAGAGATACGCTCAAGCAGTTTCAGAAGAGCTTGATTTGCCAATTTACCTCTATGCTGAAGCTGCAAGAAACCAACAGAGAAGTAGGCTTCCGGACATTAGGAGGGGGCAGTACGAGGGCATGGAAGAAAAGGTCACTTCTCCCGAGTGGAAACCTGATTACGGACCTGCTGAATTCAAGCCGAGGATGGGTGTGACTGCTACTGGTGCCAGACCCATACTGATCGCCTATAACGTAAATCTTGACACTGATGACAAGTCAAAGGCCAACACTATTGCATCTAAAATTAGGACTAGTGGGTCCATAGTGAAGGACGAAAATGGTGAGAAGGTTGTAGGAGACGATGGCAAGCCCATCAGAAAACCAGGAATGTTTCAGTCATTGCAGGCAGCAGGTTGGATGTACGACCCAGCTACGGCCCAGGTATCGATGAACCTACTTGATTACGATGTTACTGGCCTCCACGAAGTTACAGAAGCCATACGAACCGAGGCGAAAAAAATCGGCCTAAACGCGACTGCGGGAGAATTGGTCGGGCTAGTACCATTGAATGCCATGAAATCTGCGGGCAATTATTACAATAATGGCGATAGTCAGATAGATGAAAAGTCACTTGTTGAAAAGGCAATTTCAGGATTGATGCTAGACAGGTTGGGGGACTTCGACCCCGAATCAAGCATTATCGAATGGGCTATTGATGGGAGGTCTGAGAATTGAACGAAGGTTACAATGAGGTTCTCCGCTCTATCGGATCGTCTGACCCCACTCCTGGGGGTGGCTCAGTCGCTGCGCTATCACTCGCCCATGCCCATTCACTTGCTATGATGGTAGCCAGACTAACAGATGGCAAGGAAAAGTGGTCAGAGGGCCATGAAGTGGCAAAATCAGTGATTTCCGAATCCCAAGTTGGCCTTGCGGAAGCAATGCGCCTCGCAGAGATTGATGCGGAGGCCTTCGAATCAGTAATGTCTGCCTATCGCCTCCCTAGAGAAACCGAACATCAGAAGGCAGAGAGGAAGCAATCAATTCGTGATGCCACTATGGGGGCTGCCGAAGCACCACTCGCCACAGCTTCCTGTGCATTGGAACTTCTGAGTAGTCTCGAGAGACTATGCGTCTCATGTAACGCAAATGCTCTAACCGATCTTGCATCAGCTTCGGAACTCTCTCTATCAGCTGTAAAAATAGCTGCTATGAACGTAAGAATAAACTTGGAATTTATAGAAGGAGATGACGTAGACAGACTCGCATCTCAAATAGACAAAGTAGTACACAAATCAACTGTATCTGCAGAGGCAATATCCCTGAAGGTCAACGAGAGGTTGGGTTGGTAATGGATGCCGAAGATTTCTCCATAGGAGGAATTCCGAATGAACTTCCACCAACCAGTGAAGTGGATAATTCCGTCCCCCACGCTCCGAAAAGACCCCAAGTACTGGATGAAAACGAACGTCGACTAGCAATCGAGAACTCTCTGCGATATTTTCCCAAAGAATGGCATAATGTTCTGGCCACTGAGTTTCTTGACGAGCTAGACAGACTCGGCCACATATACATGCATAGATTCAGGCCAGATTACGAGATGTACGCAAGACCTATTTCTGAATATAAGTGCAATAGTAAGAAAGCAGCCTCAATTATGCTAATGATACAGAATAATCTAGACCCCAAAGTTGCCCAGTACCCGCATGAATTAATCACATATGGTGGCAACGGGGGGGTATTCCAGAATTGGGCTCAGTACCTGATTACTATGGATTACCTTAGCAAAATGAGCGACGATCAGACATTAGTGATGTATTCTGGACATCCCCTGGGTTTGTTCCCTTCGAGCAAAGAATCTCCAATGGTAGTAGTAACAAATGGGATGGTTATACCAAATTACTCGTCTCAGAAAGACTACGAGAGAATGAGTGCCTTGGGGGTTTCCCAGTATGGTCAGATGACTGCAGGCTCATACATGTACATAGGGCCTCAAGGAATAGTTCACGGAACTACAATCACCATACTGAATGCAGCACGTAAATACCTCGGCAGAACGTCTGAACAGGGCCTCGACGGAGTCCTGTATGTCACGTCTGGTCTAGGGGGGATGTCCGGAGCCCAAGCCAAGGCAGCAGTAATTGCAGGAGCAGTCTGCTTAATCGCAGAGATTGATCCGGTTCCAGCACACAAAAGACACTCTCAGGGATGGCTATCGGAGCTTTACGAAGACTTGGACGAACTATGCACACGCGCTGAGAGGGCCATTTCGAAAAAGGAAGCCGTCTCACTCGGATATCTGGGCAACATAGTAGATTTGCTCGAGCATCTGGTTGACAGGGGAATCACGCCCGATCTGGCTAGTGATCAAACCAGCCTACATAATCCATGGTTAGGCGGTTACATGCCAGCCGGAATGTCATTTGAGGAGGGTTTGTCTTTGTTACAGAAAAACCCTGATGAATTCAAGAATTCTGTCCAGACATCCCTCAGGAGGCACGTAAATGCGATCAACTCCCTAACCGAAAGGGGAACACGTTTTTGGGACTATGGAAACGCATTCCTTCTTGAGTCCAGCCGTGCCGGAGCCGATGTAATTTCTTCCGATGGATCATTCAGATATCCATCCTATGTGGAGGATATCATGGGGCCAATGTGCTTCGACTATGGTTTCGGGCCATTCCGTTGGGTTTGCACTTCAGGAACTAATGAAGATCTGAAAACAACAGATAAAATTGCTAGGCAAGCTCTAGAGAAACTCTCTGCAGAATGCTCTGATGACATCAAAACACAGTATTTGGATAATATAAAATGGATTTCCGAGGCCGAAAATCACGATCTCATAGTTGGTAGCAAAGCTCGCATTTTGTACGCAGATGAAGTGGGAAGGAGAACCATTGCTAGCGAATTCAACAAGGCCATTTCAAGCGGTTTGGTATCTGAATCGATAGTTTTGGGGCGAGATCATCATGATGTGGGAGGCACTGATAGCCCTTTCAGGGAGACTGCGAACATTTACGATGGCTCAATGTTCACTGCTGACATGGCCGTACATAACTTCGTTGGAGACTCATTCAGAGGTGCAACATGGATCAGCCTCCACAATGGAGGCGGAGTAGGGTGGGGGGAAGTTGTCAACGGTGGTTTTGGACTGGTAATTGACGGTTCTGATAAGGCCCAGGAGAATATCGACTCAATGATCTCATGGGACGTCAATAATGGAATTGCCCGTAGGTCTTGGGCAAGAAATAGCGGGGCCATATCCGCGATCAATAGAGCTATGGATTCAGATAGTAGACTTGTGGTTACAGTCCCTGAAATAGTCGATGAAAACCTTTTGGAAAACATCTTTGATGACACTCGATGACTCTATTTGGCCTACTAGTCTCGCCAGTCCAATGGCAGAGATAGCTATTGATGGGAATTCTCTGACGCTTGAGTCAGCCTTAGCCATTGCAAGGGGCTCTGCAACTGCCTTTCTACCCGCCCCATCCAGGGAAAAGATGCAACATTCGCGTGATGCAGTGGAAAATGTAGTAGATTCTAACGAGGTAGTTTATGGCATCAATACTGGATTCGGAGCATTGTCATCCGTGAGTATCGAGAAAGACGAACTCGAGGCTCTTCAGGCGAATCTAGTGAGAAGCCATGCATGTGGAATTGGAGAACGGATGGATCCTGAGATTGTACTACTTATGATGATTATCAGGGCTAATTCGCTCGCAAGGGGAGTATCCGGCGCAAGGCCCGAGGTTGTCGAGCTAATTCTTTCAATGGTCAATTCGCGAATCGCCCCAATAGTACCACGCATAGGATCATTGGGGGCATCAGGGGATCTTGCCCCACTGTCCCATATGACACTGGGGATGATGGGAGAGGGCGAATGCCAACGATTCGTGAGTGGCGAGTGGCAACTCACGGAAGCCTCGGTTGCATTGTCCGAAGAAGGCCTGAAGCCAATCAGATTACAGGCCAAAGAAGGCCTTTCACTGATTAATGGAACTAGTCAGATGTGCGCATACTTGACGTGCACAGTACTCAACATGGAAACCCTTTCATTTGCAGCGGATGCATCAATAGCTTGCTCATTAGAGGCAATTAGGGGATCTCACAAACCATTCGATAAGAGAATCCATGACTCGAGGCCACAGTTCGGCCAGTCAATCTCAGCAGCACGAATCTCCGAACTTTTATCGAACTCAGAAATCATGTTGTCTCATGCAGATTGTGACCGGGTTCAGGATGCTTACTGCTTCCGATGCTCCCCACAGGTCCATGGCCCCGTAATCGAAATGCTCCGGGAGGTTCGAAGGATACTGGAGGTCGAGATCAACAGTGCCACTGATAATCCATTGGTATTCGTAGATGAAGATGGTGGTGCAGAGATAATCAGCGGGGGTAACTTCCATGGTCAGAACCTATCATTAGCCAGTGATTCAATTGCTATAGCTTGCCATGAATTAGCAAGCATCTCTGAACGTAGGATAAACCAGTTAATGGACCCAAATTGGAGTGGTCAGGAGGCATTCCTAGCCAAAAATGAGGGTTTAGAGAGCGGCCTAATGATCGTACAGTATGTTGCGGCTGCAGTGATAGCCGAGCTTCATTTGCTGGCCAATCCTGCATCGACAAGCAATGTACCTGTCAGTATGGGAAAGGAAGATCACGTTTCCATGGGCGCTACTGGAACATACAGGGCTCTGCAATCATCAATTCTGCTAGCACAGGTTCTGGCAAATGAGTTAGTTTGCTCCACAGAGGCTCTAGATGGCATTGCAGAGTCCCCAGGCGCAGGGGTGGCCAATATTGCAGACTGGGTTAGGGGACATGTTGGCAGACTTGACGGCGACAGGTCACTTACCAAGGAATGTGAGAATTTATCCATGGCTATCCTTGATGGTGGCATAACCAGTATCTTCGGGTGATATTATTCAAGAAAAATTGCACATGCAACAGCATCCCGGCACCGACCCTACCCCGTTTACAACAAGAGTAGTTGCAACTAAAGACGACTCACTACTATTGGAAGAAACACATTGTTATCCAAGAGGGGGCGGACAGCCAGGAGATACTGGGCTCATAAGACTGGATGACGGGAGTTCTGCTACATTGAATGAGGTTCTACCGGGGGAAATGATTCTGCATCCAGTAGATCAAATTGAGATGTTTAGTTCAGGACAGGAAGTTTCATGCGAAATTGACGTAATTAGGAGGAATGGTCACACGATGATGCATACCGCACAACATATTTTCTCTGCTTTGGCCGAAGACTTGTGGGGCTGCGAGACTGTAGGAAACCAAATCGGCGCTGAACAATCTAGAGTGGACTTGCTGTTCGAGGACAAGGATTTATTCAATCCTGAAGAGCTAATTGAGTATGTGAATTCTGTACTTTCTTCCAATACCCCAGTGAACATACATGAATGGGAGAGAGAGCAGATATTGGGGCACGAGAAAATGAGGCACACTAAATTCATGCATAGAATCCCATCTTCTATCACACATCTGCGAGTCGTGGAAGTAGAAGGGGTTGATCTATGCCCCTGTGCGGGTACTCACGTTTCTAACACCTCACAAATCCCTCGGGTGAGGTACATCGGGAAGAAGAACAAGGGAAAGGGAAGATTGAGAGTATCCTACGATTTTGAATAATATTATTAATAGAATAGATTCTATTGGTGGGCTCGGCAGGAATTGAACCTGCGATCTTCGCCATGTCAAGGCGACGTCATAACCCCTAGACCACGAGCCCGGCTCTCCTTCGAATTGCCATCCACTCAAGAATCATTCTGAAAGCTATGAAACAATCTTGGAGATACGCCCGCCGCATCCCTGGCTGGAACATTCCCCAGCAACTCGAGTTCTTCCATTACTCATCACGATCAACTCCGGGCCATTTATTGTGACGTAAGTTTTGCATTTCATACAGAACCCGCTGTATTCCGAACCCATAGTGACTCGAGTACACTCAAGACTTCAACATTTCACATTTAGTAGGGGGTTTTCAGCAAATTATCCACTTTTCTGAATAAACGCAGTACTGCGAGTATGTTTGATAACTATCATTAAATTCAATTTCTGATAACGTAGGTTATCGGCAACAAAACAAGCGGATTTATCGCACATTTTCCTATTGACATCATGATCCAGTCTCACAAACAATAAATTATTGAATATCATTATTCATCGAATATGTAATACTATTTTCCTCTAATAGAATCAATACACTTTATTGGAATTTACAATTTCACCATTTTTGAGAGTATGCCTAACAGGAGATGCCCCCGGTGTCTGGCACCAGGAGTCAGCAGATGATGACCATAGAATGTTCAAATCTGCAATACTACCTTCAGCAATTACCCCTCTAACATCACAAGTATCTTGGAACATAGTCGTTGCTGGATTCCTGGTGACCGCGGCTAATGCAGCAATTGGTTCAATTCCCATTCTGTGAGTAGCCAAGCTTCCTATCATTGGTAGTGATGTGATTGGGCAATTTGGATTAAAATCGGTTGCTAATGAAAATGGCCAATCCTCATCAATGCATTTCTTTATCGGCAGATCGAGGGTCTTTCCCAGCACATATGGCGTTCCGGGCAGAAATGTTTGAACTGTGCCGGCTTCAGCAGCACTAATCCTTGAGTCTTCATTTGAGCATGCTACATGGTCAGCACTAACTGAACCAAGCTCGGAGGCTAATTGCAAACCTCCACTATCGACAAACTCGTCCACATGAAGTCTAGAATCCAGGCCATAAGACTTTGATGCCGAAACTATTTCTTCTGTCTGTTCATTTGTGAACCAACCTTCTTCACAGAATACATCTACCCACTTCGCCAATGACAATTCTGAAATTATCGGCAATTGTTCGGAGATAAGATGCTCCACATACTCATCTCTAGTCATTTCCTTGGGGAAATCATGTGCACCTAGCCAAGTGGCATGAATGTCGCACGGAGATGTCCTATCAATTACAGAAATTGCCTCGAGAATTTTAACTTCAGAGTCTAAATCTAATCCATAACCGCTCTTTGCCTCAATTGAAGTAGTTCCGTTTTTTAACGCAGAGCTCAATCTCCTGAGCCCACTATCGACTAGTTGTTTTTGCGGAGCGCTTCGAGTACTATTCACAGTCTTCATTATCCCTCCTCCAATTTGTGCGATTTCCTTGTATGTCTTCCCTGAAATTCTCATTGCTAGCTCATTTGATCTATCCCCGGACCAAACTAGATGCGTATGGCTGTCTACGAAACCAGGTACGACTGACTTTCCTTCGATATCAACTACCCTAGTTTCTCCATTTTTGTTGTCGGCTGGGTACCAAGGAGCAAACTCTGCAACCAACTCTTGCATTGGAGCGATTTTCTGAATCTTGCCAGAATCAATTAGAATGCCCATCCCTGGTGGAAAAATAAGAGACCCCCGATCCAACATTCTATATCCAGATAGTGGGAATTCGTCATCCCCAGTTGAAAGATGAGCAATTTCTCCGCAGTTGTACAACAGGGTCCTCATGATGTCTGCAGATTCCGATAGTTGAAAGAACTCGCGCTCATGCGAGCCCCATGGGTGGCATAATTCTAGGGATTGAAAGTACAGCTCACACTTTCTCTTTCGGCAGTGTCAGTACTGAAGGTGAACTATTCCCGTCATTTTCATCCCTATTCCGACCTGAAGAGGGCGGAATCCATCCTCGTGAGGCCGCTGACCATCACTCTGAGGCAACATCGAAACTACTGAAAAACATCTCAAGCAATGAGGATTTTTCTTGGGACTCAGTGGTAGCAGTAGCATTTAGCCAAGGACCGGGATTAGGTCCATGCCTTCGTGTGGGTGCTTCAGTGGCTAGAACTCTTTCAACCCGGCTTTCTGTACCACTTCTCGGAGTAAATCATTGTGTCGCTCACATAGAAGTTGGCAGGAATCAGACCGGTTGCATTGATCCCGTTCTACTCTATGTTAGCGGAGGAAATACTCAGGTAATAGCGAGAGCAGATGGGAGATACCGTGTTCTAGGTGAGACATTGGATATCGGCATAGGAAACATGTTGGATAAGTTTGCTAGGACTCAGGGACTGCCTTTCCCCGGCGGCCCGAAGATCGAACAACTCGCTTTGGATTGCTCGAAAATGGGGCCTCATTCACTCGATGAGGCAACACTTCCCTATGGGGTTCATGGGATGGATCTGGCATTCTCTGGAATGCTTACTTCTGCTATTCAGAAGATTTCTGAGGGCCTATCCATGGAACAAGTATGTTGGTCACTTCAGGAACACTCGTTTGCAACGTGCGTTGAAGTAGCAGAGAGGGCGTTGGCGCATACAGGCAAGACCGAACTCTTACTCGGTGGTGGTGTTGCTTGCAACGAGAGACTCAGAGAAATGAGCCAAATAATGTGCCAAGAGAGAGGTGCTCATTGCTTCTGGCCAGAGAAGCCATACTGCATTGACAATGGTACAATGATTGCAGAACTTGGTCGTAGAATGCTTGAATGCGGTATTGAAACACAGATTATCGATAGCGCCATCGACCCATCACTCAGAACAGATAACACCATGGTGGTATGGCAATAAAAATAACGAACTCTTATGAGAGTCCGTCCAACCGGTTGTTTGAGGATTGATTAGAAAGTGCAGAGGAGACGTAGGAAGAAGGCTGCCCCAAAGAACATTTTCGGGTCTGTTCCCCAAACTCCTCAGAAGTCTACCACAACCCATCCATCCAAAACAAAGACTCCAAGAGGGAGGTCCCAGATTGCCCCCCCTCCATCTGTACCAGGAGCAAAGAAAAAATCTGTGACACCAATCCCTCCAGTAAAGTCACCCATAGATGACAACTCAGAAGCCGAGGTTAAATCTCCGGCAGCGGAGGAGCCAATCGTCGAAGATTCCCAATCTGTAGAAACTCAGAAAGCTAAATTGGAAGAGAAAGAGGATGATGCCATCCTTCAGGAGCAGATTCTTGGAGATAGTAAGGGTAAAGACACCAATCTGGAAAAGAAACCAGTTCAATCATCGGAAGAAATCTCTGAGGAAGACCAGGGTAAGAGTCTGAAGGCAAGACAGATTATCCAGAATAGTTTGATCAAAGCTTCAATTGCTGTGGAAGAGGCAAAAACACAGAAGAAAACTCATGAAAAGACCGCAGAACCCCCAAAGAAACCACAGAGGAAGTTCAGAAACAAAACCTCATCTTATCAACCGGCAAATAGGGCTCGTAGACTCGATAGAAGTAGACACATGGAGTACAAGTACGAGATGCGAGGGCTCCTATCAGAGATTGGAATTGCAGAAGAGCACCGTTCAAATCTACTTGCCACCATTTGGGCCAGAGGGGAGAGGCAAACCACCAATGAGGCCAAGGAATTCTTGTTCGAGAAACTAGACGAGGGGATAATAGACGATAGTCAAATCGAGGCACTCGAAAAGATAGTCGATGGATATACCGTTAGAAGATGAAGTCTGAGAATGGTTCTTGGGTTGAAACCTTCTGGGTATAACGTGGTGGAAAAGATAGACAACGGCGATGACTCATCTACAAATTCTCCAGGGGTGCCACCATATCGCCGAGGCATTCATCCCGGAATGTATAGGGATAGACTTTGGACAATGAGGCAGTATGCCGGTTTCTCGTCTCCTAGCAACACAAACAAGCGTTTCAAAAAGCTACTAGATAGCGGTCAGACAGGCCTCTCGATAGCTTTCGATCTCCCTACTCAGCTTGGACTTGATTCAGATGATGAACTCTCTTCTGGAGAAGTTGGTAAGGTCGGAGTTTCAATAGACTCAATACACGATATGAGGGAGTTGTTTTCGGGCATAGATATGGGTTCAATCTCAACTTCAATGACCATAAACGCACCAGCAACAACACTCCTTGCACTATATGTCGCAGTGGCCGAAGAAAAAGGAATATCCATAGATCAACTATCCGGAACTGTTCAGAATGATATACTGAAGGAATACATTTCCAGGGGACTATACATCTTCCCCCCAGATCCCTCAATACGATTGACTACGGATCTTATGTCTTGGTGCAATAGCAATGCTCCAAGGTGGAATACAATCTCAATTAGTGGCTATCATATGAGGGAAGCCGGATGTACAGCATCGCAGGAAATTGCACTCACACTTGCAAATGCAATTTTCTATTCCAGAATGGCAATAGGCGCTGGTATGAAAATAGATGATTTTGCACCACGGATGTCTTTCTTCTTTGCATGCCATAATAATTTCATCGAGGAGATTAGTAAATTCAGGGCTGCAAGACAATTATGGTACGAATTAGTCGAAGAAGAGTTCTCTCCCAGTAATCCCAAATCTTCACAATTGAGATTCCATACACAAACGTCAGGAGTTACACTAACAGCCCAACAACCGATAAACAATGCAATTAGAGTGGCATATCAGGCGCTTTCCGCTGTTTTTGGAGGCACTCAGTCACTTCACACGAATAGCTACGATGAGGCCTTGGGCCTACCAACTGAAGATTCAGCAAAACTCGCCTTACGCACCCAGCAGATTATCGCGGAGGAACTGGGAATCACCGACTTCGTAGACCCACTCGGGGGCTCTTCGACTATTGAGGAAAATACCGACGCCTTGATTCAAAAAGCACGATCAATCATTCACGAGATATCGAATTTAGGTGGGGCAATGGAGTGTGTCAAGGCCGGTTTCCAACAGAGAATGATTCATGAAAGTGCATGGGAGCAACTTCGCAGGGTCGAGAACAAGAGCGAACTTGTTGTAGGCGTCAACTCACATGTCGACGAAACGGAACCATTTTTTGAGGGCCTCATACTCGACTCGGACGAGGCGAACTTGAAGATTTCACGATTAACCGAGATGAAGGAAAATAGGAATGTCGATTCTGTAGAAGCATCCCTATCTGAGTTGAGACGTTGCTGCAGAGACGGGTCCAACATTATGCCCCCTATTATTTCCGCCGTCAAAGCTGAGGTAACTGTTGGAGAGGTCAACAGTGTTTTGAGGGAGGAGTTCGGAACATGGGTCGCCCCAAGTGGTGTTTGAATGGCGGATGGAACTGTTAATCACATTGGAATAGCCACACCATCGCTGGATGAATCAGTGGAACTGTGGTCGAAATTGGGCTTCACTCATTCAGAAGACAAGATTAGCGAAGAACAGGGCGTCAAAATAAGGTACTTGAAAGGATCAGGCAATACTCGGATAGAACTTTTGGAACCCCTATCCGAGGAAACTCCAGTAGGCCGCTTCATTAACCGCAGAGGGCCGGGCGTTCAGCAGATTGCAATAGATGTAGACGATATAGAGTCCATGATTTCCGATTTGATTGGCATTGGAGTCAGAATGGTGTCAGAAGTACCTGTGATTGGCTCAGATGGACTCAGAATCGCCTTTGTCCACCCATCTTCTACTGGTGGAATTTTAATCGAACTGGTAGAATCGCCCAAGTGAGAATCATCAAAAAGCATATCCATCTCGCATCATCATGATTACTTCATTGGAGAGATTAGACAGTCTAGACGCATCATCTACTTCGGCAATTGAGTCAGAACGAGACTTCATCAGAGACACTCTCGAGGTTCTACGAGGAACTGGAGAGATTTCCAATGATGCGTTCCTAGATGCAGGAACCATTCAAGGGGGACTATCGCTTCTGCTGAACCTCATCTCACAAGGCATCTCAGAAGAAGAGGCAAATGCACAACTAAACAGTCTGAAGGAAAGGGCAAATGCACTCGAAAACAAATTCCCAGGACTAGATGAGAAGGTCGAGAAAATACGAAAGTAATATTCCAGTATTACTCCAGTAATATTATATCCATACGCAAATACGCGTAAACATGCCGAAGATCAGTCTAGACATGCCAAATGAAATTGTTTCGGATCTCAAGAATCATGTGGGCGACTCAAAGAAATTCGTCAGTTTAGCCGACGCAATCAGAACTGCATGCAGGAAAATGCTGGATCAATTAGACGAAATCGACTCAAGGCACGGTAGGTGAATGAATGAATACTCCAAAGAGAGAAGATGCTATTGATGCCGTAGATGTACTAGTTCGTTACATAGAACAGTGCGGAAAGGATATGCGCGAGGGCCTAGAAAAAACCCCAGAGCGAGTTATCAAGTCATACGAAGAGATATTCCGTGGATATTCCCTGGATGCCAGAGAAATTCTCGACTCAACTTTCAATGCTGAAGGCTATGATGGCATAGTTCTACTTAGGGACATGGAATTCCATAGTACATGCGAGCATCATCTTCAACCATTCTCAGGAAGGGGGCATATCGCATATATCCCCGTTGAGAGGATAGTCGGCATTAGCAAGCTCGCTAGATTATTAGACATGCACTCCACTAGGCTCCAGAATCAGGAGAGAATTACACAATCCGTGGCCAACGATATCGTCGAACACCTAAGTCCACTAGGCTGTGCAGTCATCCTCGAGGCGCAGCACGGTTGCATGAAGTGCCGAGGTGTCAAGAAGCAGAATTCAGTAATGACAACTAGCGCTATGAGAGGGGTATTTTTTGACAAGGCAGAGGCTAGATCCGAGGTTCTGCAATTAATTAGGACCCCATCGGTTCAGGGGTGATTCTCTGCAGACATACCCCATCGTGGAAATTTTCCATTCAGTTCAGGGAGAGGGATTTCACTCTGGCACCCCTCACGTTTTCGTCAGATTTGGTAACTGTAACCTTAGGTGTGAATGGTGCGATACGGACTTCATGACCTTCGTGGAGATGGATATAGATTCAATAGTTGAGGAAGTACTAGGATTCGGATGTGACAGAGTAATCTTCACTGGTGGGGAGCCGGCTATGCAAGATCTTTTCACAATAGGAAGGAGGCTTAAGGAACATGGAATTTCACTATCAATTGAAACCAATGGAACCATCCCAGTGGATCCTATCATTGATTGGATTTGTGTCAGTCCAAAGGATCAACTTTACCCAAACGTTTCGATTAAGCAGCGTTCAGGTGACGAGTTAAAGGTAGTTTACTGTGGCCAGGAACTGGCAATTTACGACCAATTAAAGGAGGGTTTCACACATCACTTCATCCAACCCTGCTATGTTGACACGGACTCGGTTGAACAGAATGGCAAGAACTTCCAGATCGTTGAGAGACTAGTCAAGGAAAGTAAAGGCTGGAGGCTTAGTCTGCAGACTCACAAGTGGATGGGCGTGCTATGATTAGATCCGTGATGTCTCTATCCGGTGGAATGGATAGCACGTCCCTATTGCTAAGACTGCTTGCCGAGGGCAGCAAGGTAACTTGCTTGACGTATGACTACGGGCAGAAGCACTCTATTGAAATTGACAGATCCAAGAATAATATTGAATATTTATCACAGCACGGGTATGAAGTTGACCAAGTCGTAATAGATCTGAAATCAGCAATGAGCACCCTCCAATCGGCTCTGACCAGCCAAGATATCGATGTCCCAGAGGGACACTACGAGTCATCTCAGATGAAGCAGACGGTTGTACCAAACAGGAATGCGATTTTCTCATCCATCCTTTTTGGCCATGCACTGAGCATTTCAATCACAGAGGACTGTGACGTTAGAATCGCTCTTGGAGTGCATAGTGGCGACCATGAGATCTACCCAGACTGCAGGCCGGAATTCTACGAGTCATTGGAACGATCCTTTTCTATCGGCAACTGGGACAGTGAGAGAGTGTCATTCTATCTGCCATACATCTCGGGTGACAAGGCTACAATACTCGAGGAAGCACTCGGGTCTTGTGGTTCCCTAGGTGTCAACTTCGACACCGTACTCTCGAATACCAACACTTCGTACAACCCAGATGAGAAGGGTCGCAGCTCCGGCAGGTCGGGTGCGGACGTAGAAAGGATTCTTGCATTCCACAAAATCGGACGGGTCGATCCAGTGGAATACGTCGATGACTGGACAAGTGTACTTGAGTACGCTCTGTCACAGGAGAGTCTATGGAGTGGTCCATAATGAGCGAAAAACTTCCAAGTTTTGACTCCGAGAGGGATGCGGAATGGAGGAACAGGCTCACAGATCTCCAGTATCATGTAACTAGGGAAGCCGGAACTGAGCCCCCCAATACGGGTCTCCTCTACATGGAGGAAAGGAAGGGTGAATATCTGTGCATTTGCTGCGGGCATCTACTGTTCACTTCGGAGATGAAGTATCATTCTAGGTGTGGTTGGCCAGCATTCCATACAGAACACCCAGATGCAGGAATTAGAAGATTAGAGGATCGGGCCTTCGGAATGCTGAGGGTAGAAGTCAGGTGTGGCTCCTGTGACGCACATCTTGGACACGTATTCGATGATGGTCCAAGGGATTACGGTGGTGAGAGGTACTGTATAAATTCAGCAAGCATGAGCTTCATTCAGGAGGGTGTAGATGACAACTAGAATTAGGAGATGGGTGGAGACCGACACGGGCCATAGGGTCCCTAACCACAAGAGCAAATGTAGGCATATGCACGGCCATAGGTACAGGTGGGAGGCTGAGCTAGAGGGAGAGGTTGTTACAGATAGTGGGGCATCAGATGAGGGGATGCTGATGGACTTCTCCGATATCTCCAAGATTCTAGAAGAGCATATCCATGATGTTATCGACCATGCGTTTGTAGTTTATGAGGGAGATGAAGAGGCTAGAGCGGCACTTTCAATTATGGGGGATGAGCATAGGTCCCTAGTAGTGCCATTCGTTCCAACGGCTGAGAATCTAGCTAGATGGGCTTTCGAGCAGGTGGAGCCACACATCAAGTCCTCTTACGGCAACTCGCTTACTCTCAGGTCCTTTCATGTGCGGGAGACTCCCAAATCATGGGCAAGTTGGAATGCTATACCTTAGGGTCACTTTCATCATATAGTGAGTTCTTTGACATGTTAATCACCCCAATAATTCTATGGATTTCATCATCTTTAGGAAGTCCTCTAAGAATAACTCTGTTCAGCGTCTCTTCTATTCCCCCTCTCTTGTGATCCTTGGTCGGCAATGACTTCACTAATTCGCTGATCTCAGTTCTTAGTTGCCTCTTTAATTCAGGGTCCAATAATCTACCACCAGACCCACTAGGAACCCCTTCGAAGTAAACCTGCCAGGAATAGCAGATTATCGCTACAGCATGACTTAGGTTGAGAATCGGATAACCCTCCCATGTTGGAATGGTAACGAGAACGTCGCACTCAACCAATTGTTGGTTCAACAGGCCCTTTCCTTCTGGTCCAAAGACCAATGCCACCCTCCCCTCTACTCCAGAAAGACGCTTAGGGAGCTCATCTGGAAGTAGGAAATGCCTCATCGAAGTCTTTTCCCCGTCTTCCCTTTTTCCCGATGTGCCAACAACAATTGAACAATCCGATACTGCCTCATCCAGAGTCTTCGCAAGAATGCAATCGTCTAGTACAATCTGTGCGTTCTTTGCCCGTTTTCGAGCTTCATTGGACCACTCCCCCTCTCTTCCAACTACTCTTAAGTCCGTAATTCCAAAGTTCAACATCGATCGTGCAACTGCACCGATATTGCCATCATGCTCAGGTTCGACAAGTACTATGCAGACTGCCTCGCTATATTCTGGAAGTTTCTCCACGCGCCTCTCTCCCATGTAAACCCGAGAACCCACTAGATGATGAGTGGTGCGCTAGTCGACTCTTCGCTGTTTGTACCTGGTGATGTAACCAGCTATCCAGTTCCGCATCCTTTTGTTGTCAACATCGGAAAACTCAGCAACAAGGTGCTTGTTAGTGTCGAAGTCATCGGTGAATTGATCGGGATACATCTCGACCAATCTAAGTGCCCTAGATTTGATGAATGACGGTCTGATGTTGCCCATTTTCACTCCTCCAGAAGTTTCACTTCGAGCGGAAAACCCTCTTCTCGAGTACATACGACCCTGATCTTCCTTGGAGGATTCTGCATCCCCCTCGCCCAAATGGCATGGTTTACTGACTCGTCAATCCAAATATCTTCATCATCAGTCTTCTTCATGTGTTTCGAAACATGAATTCTAACTTCTGCCATGGCCCTCTTTGCCCTATTAGTTCTCGGGACCTTCCAAGCAGCCCTAAGGGGAATTGTAATTTCCTTTACCTCTGCCATTCAAACTTCACCTTTGTAACTTTGAGCGACGCCACATGTGTCGCTTTGGATGAGAATTAGTCTTCCTGTTAGTTCGCATCACAACCCAAACAGGAACTCTCTTGTTCTGCTTGGTAACCTTGTTGAGCCGCTTCTTCTTGGCAAAGGGTTTGTTTCGAGCCATATTATCACTAATACCTCTCCAAACCTGGATATTTCTGCTCTGCAACGCCGCGAACTGAATGCGCCACTTCGTCTAGGAGTGCCTGACCTACCGAGCTGACGACTTTTCCATGGTTAACAGTTCCAGCAGAGTTCATCGAGTTCTCAATCAGTCCAGAATCAGCAAGCTGTTGCAGAATCTTTCTGGATACATTTCTTGAACCCGAAACTGCCTTGTTTTTCTTAACACCACGATTCTTGGCACCGCCGAACTCTTGGGAAATACGATTAGTCCCGATGGGGCCCTTGATCGCCACTTTCCTAAGAATAGAGGCGGCCCTTGTATTCCACCAGTCATCTTGAACGGGGGGTCTCTCTCTATGAGTGCCGGTTTTGACCTGAGATGCCCAATCCGGGGCGACTATCTTGTCATAAGGGCCCATTTTCTCAACCAGACCTGCAATCAGGAGATCCGCTGGAACGTCGTAGTATGTCGTCATGGCTTCACCGTGCGTGCCGGCCGTCCAACAGAGCCTATTTAACCGTGATGACCCGTTTTTACTATTGAATACATTAGAAATCCTCCCGACAAGCATTCAATAATTACTTATCATGTCGAAAAAGCGTGAAGCGTTCGCTATCTAAGAATCCGAACATGCTCCGCACCATGGTCGGTACCGGATTGACATTGATAATATTGCTCTCATATGCCGTTTACTCAAATACAGTCGATTCAGAATACTATTCGTACACCACTACAAATGAACATAATTTCATGGATATTTCAGAAGAGTCTCAGGGGGAAGCACGATGGTTTTACACAACAAGGTCAGCCATAACATGGGTGAATTTTTCCGTTGAAAACGCAGCACCAGGATCCATCTTAACCGTCGAAGCCGAGGGTACTAACTGGTCTCATTCGCCAAGCCTAGGACTCCAAGAACAGAGTTACATTTGCAATGAGCCAGATTCGGACTACTCGAAATATCTGGAAACGTGCGAATACAGCAGGACCCATTCGATTGAATTAGAGAACGGGAGCGGGACACTCCGCGGCAGGGTCTCACTAGATCTGCCAATAAAGGGAAAGGGGTATCTAGAAAGTGATAGCATCATAAATGCTCAAAATGAAGCTAATGAATTGGTTAAGTCAGCAAACAAGACAATCACTTGGAAGATTAAGATTGAGGATGGTGGTGAAATAGCCTCTAGTGAAGGGATTCTAGTAGAATCAGAATTCTCCTCTCACGAACTATTGGAATTGGAGAAGTTCAAGCTCAACCCCGTCCAAGAGACCGTATACAGCTTTTCAGCTTTAGTGGGTTGCTTCTTCTTAGTTCTTGTAATACCACTAATGATCTTCTTTTCTGCCAGATATAGGGAAAACATGAACGAGAAACTTAGAGCCACAGTAGAGGAAGAGTAACGAGTATTCGGTGACAATTAATCCAATGCCGACACCAATGTCAATATAGCCAGGTAAGAAACAACATCTATTCTGCCTCTATATCCGAACCATTCAAACGTAATTCTACTAATCCCAGATTTACGAAATCAGCAATTGAGCGATTCACCCTTTCGTTAACAGGGGCGATCCTCTCGCGAAAAATACTATCCATCTCTGAGACTATTTGATCAACACTCATTCTTCCATCCATCAACAGCCATAGTTTGCTATTCATTTCATCAAGGGGTCTCCTAACTGTCTTTGGAGCGCCTACAAAATTGGCGAGCCTTTCTTCAATTGGGCTGAGATCCTTGCTGACGACAATTACAATCTTATCCGAGTCTATCGTCTGCCAGTCAACTTCCATCCTAACTGGGAATATATCCACTCTATCTCCTCAGTTTGATTGTATTTTCTACAATTGAGGAGGCGAGGGCCCCCACTCTACTATTGATTTCTTCGTTAACCAGAGAACCATCATCATTGAAAGCCTCCTTAATGTTTGGAATTGCAATCTGCTCAGGAGTCACCCAGCCGTGAATCCACCTCGCAGCTATCCTCATGTGATTGAGGGTATTGTTACTACTCTGGCCGCCGAGGGTGCATATTAGTCCGAAGACCTTTCCAGAGGTATGTTTTGAATACAACCAATCGAGGCTGTTCTTCATCACACCGCTCATGGTGCCGTGATATTCAGGACTCGAAAGGACAAATGCATCCGCAGAGACTGCCATTTCCTGGAAACCCTTCACATTGGCGTCATCCCAGCTACCTTCAGCACCAACAAGAGGCAGTGGATTGGCACCATGGTCCCATATCACGGTCTCAGCACCAAGCGCCCTTGCTTCGTCGAGAATGATCTCCAACATTCTCCCGTTCGCTGAATCTAGATCATAGGATCCGCAGATCCCCATCACAACTATTGGGTCACTCACATCACCCACAGTAGACACTCAGTCTTCAATTATCGGTTCATTTCAATTTTTTTGCCGTACAACATTGCAACTTCCTATCGTTGCGAATACTTATTCATCAGATTTTTTCCGAAGGGGTTGTGGGAACCAGTTTCGGCGGGTCGATGGAGGATGCTGCAAAACTCGCTAAATTGGGCAATGATGCCGAAGCAATGGACTGCTATCACTCAGTACTAGAGATAGACGCGGATAATGCAACCGCATGGTATTGCCTAGGTGTGCTATACGCCAGGAATAATTCTTTAGATAAGGCAGTTGATGCATTCGAGAAATCAGACCAGATATTCCCAAATCACCCTCCTACAGTAGCAAATCTAGCATATCTACTAGTTGATAGCGATCCATTGGCTGCCTCGATTTATGCCAAATCTGCATTAGTAACAATTTCAGACGATAATGAGCTAACTTCAATAGCAGAATATACAGAACCTACGGTACAAAATAAGATCTTCATAGAAGCGAGGCAGATTGAAGAGGTTGAAACTCAAAATGTCGATAACGCCACTTACGTGGATATTGACCCTGCTCTAGATAGTTACGAAGAAGCAAGAACTCTAACTTCAGTTGGTGACCATTCTGGAGCTGTTGCAATGTGGAAGGGGCTTCTGGAGGAGTCGCCAAACTCGCCAGAAGTATGGCGTGGTCTTGGCGATGCATTACGTTCAGCAGGATACGAAGACCGTGCGAGTCAATGCTTCAAGCGAGCTGAAGGAATTGAATCAGAACCACCAAGGGAAATACCTCATGTTGAAACAAACGAAGAGGATTTGGCAGAAGCTCTGATACTGGCAGTAGAAGAGGTACAATCTGCCAAAACTGAAACCGATTCACGCGGTGATTTGGATGATGCAGTTGGTTGGTACAACATGGGGATCAACTTGCTTGGCGAAGGGAAGAATGATGAGGCGATATCAAGCTTTGAGAAGTCCATTGGGGGGTGCCCAACCTCGGAGATTGAGCTGAAGGTCAAGGCACAGAATGGCAGAGGTAATGCTTTGTATAATTCTGGAAGATTCTCTGAAAGCGTTGTTGCATATCATACAGCAATAGGCCTGGATCCGCAAAGTGTTACTGGCCGGACACTCTTCAACATGGGTTCTTCATACGCTGCTGTAGAAATGTTTGATGACGCTATCAAGTGCTTCACACAGGCTATTGAGAGGGGACTGGAGAAGCAAGAGTCAGAACTATGTGAGAAGCAAATTAGTCGTTGCCGCCTTCTTTCACGTGAGCAGGCAAAACGTCAGTCAAGGACCTAATTCATAGGTTCGATAGATACGACAACTGACTTACTGGTGGGCGTATTGCTAGAATCAGCAACGCTTTCGAGTGGTATTAGGACATTCGACTCCGGAAAATAGGTCGCCACGTTACCAACGGGGATATCGTATTCTAGTATCTTCCAACCATCTGAGGAAATCTCGTTACCTTCGAAGTGAGAGGTAATACAAACGCTTTGGAATTCCTCCCAACCACGAGTTTCCATATCTTCGAGACTCATCATCACTACCCTCCTACCATTGGAAATCCCCCTATATCTGTCACTCGTACTGTATATCGTAGTATTATACTGGTCGTGTGATCTTATCGTCATCATAACGAACTCGTTTTTTCCTGCCAAAATCGGTTGCAATTTGTGTGTGATTATGTTCGCCAATGCATTTTTTGTTTGGAAAACTCGTTTGTCCCGTGGTGGATTAGGTAAGTAGAAACCACCATCGACTCTTGATCTCCGATTATATTCCTCGAATCCGGGTATGGTCCTCTCTATACAGTCTCTAATATTGTCATAATCAGAAACAAGGTTCTTCCAAGGAATTCCAGAAGATTCCATTTTTTCCTCTATTGCGATAGCTATGCCGGCGACAATGGCACACTCTGAAAGTAGATGATTACTGGCCGGCCTCCTCTTGCCAATCGATTTATGGACAACCCCCATTGAATTCTCAACAGTAACAAATTGTGTCTTCCCGCCTGTGTTGTCTAGCTCAGTCCTACCCAGGCACGGTAGAATGATTCCCGTCATTCCCGTGACGAGGTGAGATCTATTAGGCTTAGTTGAAATCTGCACAGTCAAACTACATTTCTGCAAACCTTCGGCCGTGGCTTTAGTGTCCGACATTGCGGAAAGGAAGTTACCCCCCATGGAAATGAATACTCCTGCCTCTCCTTCGTTCATTTTCCTAACGGATTCCACTGCATCTAGGCCAGCACCATCTGGAATATCTATGCCAAACTCAGTGTTCAAAGAACTCAGGAACTCATCCGAGGGATTGTGGTTTATTCCTACGGTCCTGTCTCCTTGAACATTCGAATGTCCTCTTACCGGGCAAAGGCCCGCCCCTTCCCTGCCAATATGTCCACCAAGTAGCATTACATTTGCAATTTCTTGTATTGTAGCAACAGAATTCTTGTGCTGCGTGAGTCCCATTGCCCAGCAACAGATAGTAGATCTAGACTTGCCTATTAATTCCCCAATCCTCTGAATTTCAGATTTTTGGACACCACTTATATCCACAATATCAGACCAATTGGTACTCAGCACCTCAGATCGGAATGAATCGTATCCATCCGTGAATTCTTCGACGAATTTCATGTCCTCAAAAGAATTGGACACTATTGTCTTCGCAAAACCCCTGAAAAGAGCCTGGTCGCCATTGATGCGAACTCGGACATGCTCATCCGAGATTTCATTTCCATAACCCAGTACTTCAAGTGGGTTTTGTGGATGTTTGAATCTAACCATACCTGTCTCAATTAGTGGGTTTATGCTCACAATGGAAGCACCCATCCTCTTTGCATCTCTGAGTGCGGTAAGCATTCGTGGATGATTTGTTCCTGGATTCTGGCCTACGACAATGATCAAGTCAGCCTTATCAAAATCATCAAGTTTCACCGTTCCCTTTCCAATTCCTATGCTTTCGGTAAGCGCAACTCCCGAAGATTCATGGCACATATTTGAACAGTCTGGCAGGTTATTTGTTCCAAAGCTCCTAGCAAGTAATTGCCAAAGATAGGCCGCCTCATTGCTAGTTCTTCCCGAAGTGTAGAAAATTGCATCGTCCGGTGAATTCAGTAATGCAAACTGCTCTGCAATTTTTTCGAATGCCTCATCCCAAGATATCTGTTCGTAGTAGTTAGTATCTGGCCTAAGTATTAGGGGATGAGTAATCCTACCTTGGGAATTCAACCAATGGTCTGGTTTTTTTGATAATTCTGATACACTCCACTCGGACCAGAATTTCGGACTGGCTCTATTTTTGGTTCCTTCGTCGGCTATCGCCTTAGCTCCATTTTCGCAAAATTCTGCAAAGGTTCTCCTTTGATCAGGGTCTGGCCATGCGCAACCGGGACAATCAAAACCGTGGAATTTATTCACATTGGATAAATTCGAGAGGCTTGTGAGAACCCCCATCTTGGAAACACTATGCTTTACCGTGGAAAATATTGCCGGAAAACCCGCTGCTGATTTGCTAGGGGATCCTCTACTAGGGCGACCATCTTCCATCGGTGTCGTTGCATCGGGAGCTACTCTCACGAGACAAAATAATGAGTCAGGCATTTCAAAGTAGTGAGGGTAACATAATGGCTGACTACTAGTGTGGACAAATATGCCCGAACCTGTGCATGTCGTCACAGGGGCATTTGGGTATTCGGGTAGGTGGATTGCAAGGGAACTGCTTTCAAGGGGCAAAAGAGTGAGGACACTTACTAATGCCAAAGGTAGGGATGATCCTTTTCATGGAAGGGTCGAAGTTCTGCCAATCGATTTCACTGATCATGAATCACTAGTTTCTTCACTCAGGGGTGCAGATGTTCTGTACAACACCTATTGGGTCAGATACAAGAATCGCAAGGATGGCTATGCTCACGAGATAGCAGTAGAAAACATTCGTAGGCTGTTTTTGGCCGCCGAGGAAGCCGGAGTAAAGAGAGTAGTGCATTTTTCCGTTGCTCACCCCCAAAAGGCACCCGATTGGTCATATTTCAGAGGCAAGGTGGAAGTAGAGCAGATTCTAACTGAGTCAAATCTTTCCTATGCAATATTGAGGCCCACCGTATTCTTTGGAGGTGAAAGGGACGTCCTAATCAATAATATGTCATGGCTAATACGCAGATTTCCAGTTTTCGGAATATTCGGTATGGGCAACTACCCAATCCAACCCGTACATATCGAGGATGTTGCGAGGGTCGCTGTCGATCAAGGAGAGTCCGAAGAGGACACAGTACTCGATGTCGCTGGCCCAGAGACTTTCACCTACAGGGATTATGTGTCCCTAATTGCAAAATCTATTGGCGTAAGGAGATTGATCATCCCCGTACCACCAATAATTGGATGGTCAGTAGGAAAGATTGTTGGAGTGATATTACAGGACAGAGTGATTACGAGGGCAGAGATAAAGGGGCTTATGCGAGGACTGATGGCTACCGATGCAAGACCCCTTGGAAAAATCAAGTTTTCAGAGTGGATTGCGATAAATGGCGATAGCCTAGGGACAAAGTACCATAATGATCTGAAGGAGAGAAAATACACAGATCCCCGTAGTAATCTACTCCAAAACTCTTCTAACTCCGCTAAATAGTGTGATGGACTCGTTCTTAGCAAAACATCCCAGAGTCAAGCCATGTTCTCTAGCCAAGTCAACAGCTAGTGTACTAGGGGCACCTACTGCTATCATTATTGGAAATCCTGCACGTATGGATTTTTGAACGAGTTCAAATGAAGCTCTCCCGGATACAAATGCCGCCAATCCAGACTTCGGCAAACTCCCTTTTTCAAGGTATGAACCAACAAGCTTGTCAAACGCATTATGGCGACCCACATCTTCGAAAACCCGGTGAATCGTTCCATCATTCGAAAAGCTTGCACACGCATGTGAGCCTCCTGTTTTAGAGAAGATCTCCTGCCTTTCAACAATTGAGTTTAGGCATTTTGCTATAGCTCCCAATTTAATCTGCAAACCCTCATCTAACACTTCACTATATTCAGCTGGGACATTTGATAATTCTAGACGACCACATATTCCACATGATGATGTCACAGTAGTCGTCCTACAATGCTTCGATGGATCAAACAATGAACTATCGTTTAGCGTAATCTCTACTATGTCATCCCCAACAGCAATATCTTCGATTTCTTCAGCAGATGAGATGATTCCCTCAGAGTAAATGAATCCAAGTGAAAGCAGCTTATCGTGTCCCACGGTCCTCATTGTTATTCCAAGTTCATGTCTGCCGTGCTTGTCGCTTTCTACTACAATCGAAAGTGGACTTTCGGTGGCTATTTGGTCAACACTGCGAATAATGCCATCCTCTGTGAGTTTAGCGATATCCCTAGTCTCAAAGCCATCCATGGTTACGGCAGACGAGCTTGATTGATATGTCTGACGAGTGTTTGGAGGAACCGTTGAAATAGAACCGTTTCAACAGGCATTCATGGGATTGTTAGGAGGAGAGGGATTCTCATTACCCGTAGTAACCGAAACTGAAGTCGTAGACGTCAATCTGAACTTTTCCGAAGCGGCCATATCCGCACTAAAACAAAATATGGCAGGAGACGAGGAATCACACGTACTCGTTATTAGTGCACAATCTGGCGGTTGTTCGGGTTACCTATACGATATGAAAATAATAGAAGATCCTGGGAACGACGGTTTCCAGAGAATCGATATAGGGGGCATTGAAGTATTAGTTCACAACAAAGACAGCACAATGTTGAGTGGAATTAATATTGACTTCAAAGAGACCCTGATGGGTGGTGGATTCCAAATTGAGAATCCCAACGCCGATCGCTCTTGTGGATGCGGTCAGTCATTCGGCTGAGGTGTTTTTTGTCTGCTACGAATCCCAGATCAGCGTTCTTCGTTCGCAACGAGGCAGTAACCTTAATTCAAGGGCGTAACTCATTAGATGTACTCGATAGGATTGTTTCTACCAAAATCATAGATATGCCCGACCTTACTAGAAGAAATGCCCTGTTCTGTGAGTCCAATGGTAGAATCTACGACATGGCGACAATTTACACAATTACTGGTAATGTACTGTTGTCATCATCAAGCTCTGGGAAGGAAGCTACTCGTAGGAAACTTGTTGACGGAACTTCATGGGATGAAGATTGCGAAGTCCTTGTCGCTGACAATGCGATATTCCGAATTTCCATTTTCCCTTACGATTACTCAGTCGTCAAAGAATTGTTTGGGGTTGATCTACAGGAATCTAATACGGATGAATTAATTGAGAAGGACGACCATCTATTTGTGAAAATCAAGTCCACTATTGGAAATATAATCGAACTCCTAGTAAAGTATGAGAACTTGGAAAAAATATCCTCTCTTTTGCGTGATTCAGAATTCAAAGAAATGAATTCTAACGAATGGGATAATTACAGAATAATGCTAGGAATTACGGAAATGTGTGACGTTCAGGGAAATCTACCGGACGAAATGGGTTTGGGGGGACTTGTTAGCAATGACAAGGGATGCTATCCTGGTCAAGAAGTCCATGCGAGGTTAGAGAGTCGAGGAAGAAAAATCAAAAGTATTTGCAGGATTATAGGTGATTCCCCACTCAACTTAGGAAAACAACAAACTCCAGATTTCGGTAAAATCTCAATTACCTCTGCAGGATTCTTTGATGGACAAGCATATGCTCTTGCATTAATTAGACTCGGTAATTCAAATGTAAAAAATATCCAGATTGAAGGCAACGACTATTCCATAGAGGTCATGAGCCATCCTTGATTATTGACTCATAATCTTCACCCGATTCAAGCCACACGGAGAGTGGCATCAAGGGGATGATCCTTAGTGATCCCAGATTTCTGTTGAATAGATATACATCAGGATTGAAAATTTCTACCATCTGTCTTTGGAATGTCATTCGAACGCCGCTTCCCCTATTTCGGAAAAAGAGAATCTCAACAGTAATGCCTATGATTGTCGCCGTGTAAAGTACTAACAGTACGCTGATGGAAAATGGCACGGGGTCAATAAGTAGCTGACCCGTCCTGATCTTAGACCCATACATCAACTGCCTGGACAAGAGGAAAACTAGCCCCACTCCAACCCAAGGGCCTAGTTTCTCGTCGACATAGGCCTCCATAGGAATTATCCTCCGATTAGTTGGATCAGCAAATGTGAGTGTGCTTTCAGTTGCAGCCCTGATCACCGATATTGCAGATACGAGGATTATGTATACAAATGCGCTTAGTAGTAGAACGTGAAATGAGCTAATTGGTGCGTATGAGACTATTAGGTAAGCAAATAGCCCTAGAAATACTGTTGTTGGCATTCTATGTATTGATGCCAATGCCTTACCGAACTCCTTGGAACCATCATCTAGCCTGGGTATGCCAATTATCTCCCACCGGGTATATTTCTGAATTACTACAGCAACTCCAGAAAGAGCCCGTTTGTCTATCAAAATCCACTCTACTAGTCTTAGTAGGGGCATCATTGGGATGCTGATAATGGCAGCAAAAATCCCTACTAGTGGCCATAGAATTAGGCTAGGGAAAAGAAGAAAATGCTGAATCCTCAGCCTATGCAGGAGATCCGACTCTATCCTAGCCTGCCTTTCAGAGGTAAGGTGCACCCTTCTAGCCTCAGCATCTAACTCGCCCCTGTATCTTACTAGTGGCATTCCTGCATCTAGCACTCTGCGGACCTTCTCCCTGTAGTGTTCGTGCTCGGGTTCAATCCCAACCCACCACCTCCATGCAAAGGATACTGGAAGGGCAAAGAATACGGGAGATACTAGAATTAGGACAGAAGTGACCATAGCCTCGTAATCATCGACCACGTGTTCGCGTTGAGTCTACTAACTATAATGAAATGGTAGACATTTGGTTAAATCTACTATATTGCGGACTCATAATTATCAGCGACAGCGTTCCAGTCGACAACATTCCACCATGCTTCGATGTAAGTTGCTCTACCAGGTCCGTAACTCTTGTAGTAGGCGTGCTCCCATACATCAATTCCCAGTATGGGGACTCCCTCACCGATCATTAGGGGGTTGTCTTGATTTGGCGTCGAGCAAATACACAAATTGCCAGCACTGACGCATAGCCAAGCCCATCCGCTGCCAAATCTAGTCATTGCTGCTTTTGCGAACTGTTCCTTCATAGAATCAAATGATCCAAACGCGTCTTCGATTGCACCCCCAAGAGCACCACTGGGATCCCCCCCACCGTTTGGTGACATTGTAGACCAGAATAAGCTATGGTTCCAGAAACCCCCTCCATTGTTTCTTACTGCAGCGTTATCGAATTTGTTTACCATCAATTCTTCGATAGTCATACCCTCCATATCCGTTCCATCTATTGCAGCATTGAGATTAGCAGTGTAACCTGCGTGATGCTTTGAGTGATGTAGCTCCATTGTCTCGGCATCGATATGTGGCTCAAGTGCGTCGTATGCATATTCTAGTTCTGGCAATTCAAATCCCATTGTATCAATTTATGAAAAAGGGGTACTGAATATCAATGCACCGGATGCAAATTCAAAACGTTGATGCACATCTTTGCGCAAGTAGTGGCATGGCTCGCATAGCCGTCACGGACGGGATGGCTCCCGATGCTGTGGAGATGCTCGAAAAAGAAGGCCATGAAGTAGTATTGCGCCATCATGATCCAGCCGAGATATCTTCTGGATCCCTGGCTCTATTCGATGCAGTAGTCATCCGTAGCGCAACAAAACTTCCTGCAGACCAAATTTCTGCATCTATCAAAGATGACGGTGGAATACGCTTCATTGGAAGAGCAGGCGTTGGTGTTGACAACATAGACGTCGATGAAGCAACAAAATACGGAATAGTTGTTTGTAATACGCCTGGAGCTTCAACTAGAAGTGTCGTGGAGATGACGATAGGACATCTCATCGCATCGACTAGGAATATTGCTACTGCAGACCGAACTCTAAGGGATGGACTCTGGGCAAAGAAGAATCTCAGGGGTTCTGAGATCGGTGGGAAAAGACTCGGTCTGATAGGCTTCGGAAGGATTGCTCGCGGCGTTGCTCAGGCAGCCAGGTCCTTTGGAATGGATGTTCACGCATACGACCCATTTGTTACTAATTCTATTGAAGGCATTACGATGCATGAAAGCGTAGACGATATTTTCGCCAACTGCACACATATCTCTGTTCATTGCAACCTTACAGATGAAACTAGGAACTTGGTTAACACAGAAAGGATATCGACTATGCCCGGAGTAGGTGCCGATGGTATCGATTGTGGCAACCATATCGTGAGTTGCGCAAGGGGGGGGATAGTTGATGAAGAAGCAGCACTAATGGCCTTGGAATCCGGCCAATTGCGAACCCTGGCTTTGGATGTCTTTGAATCAGAGCCCCTCGGACTAAGCCCCCTGCTTAATCACGATTCATTCCACGGAAGTCCACACATAGCAGCATCAACTCTTGAAGCTCAAGCTAGAATTGGCACAGAGATGGCATCATTGTTAATCGAGTACTTCGAAACGGGCAAAACAAGCACATCGCTAAATTTCTGATGCAGTGACAATGTTGATGCCTACTGACACAATGTATGCCCATGGAGGTTGGGAGGCCGTGCACATACTCCGGTTGTCGAAGAACTGCCCAGTTCAACAGTGATTTCTGCTCCGAACATCCGAATGAAGTATCTCACATAAGCAACCAGCTAATTAGGTTCGAGATTGATGGAAAAAAGAAGACCGTAGATTCCAAGGAAATTGAACACCTCCTCAATCGCTTGAAAAAGGCCAAGAAATTCTGGATAGTAGATCTGACAGTTGACGAAAATGAGTTTGTACAATATGCGATAGAAAAGGGGGAACTAGAGCATTGGGACAGATTGGAAATGATAGAAAGCAAGGAAATGACCACAGAGGATGCATTCTCCACTCTTCGAACCAAGATAACGGGCGACTATTCGGGGCACGAAATATGGTGGTCTGAAGATGGGAAACCCCTCTCCGACGAGTCCACAGGCCACAGCGAAGAAGAATTAGACCAACAAGGGAAAAATCATCCGATATTATTTGCTTTAGGCGCCATTGCTGCCATTTTCTTAATAGCAATGTTCATTTCAAATCCCGGATTGTTTGTCGGCGAACTGTTTATTCAGGGAATATGTGGTCTAATATTTTTAGGCGGAGCAGGGGCTTCTACACTTGGAAGATCCGACACTGGCAAATTTACCAAATAAGCTATTCCAGGTTGTGCATCTGTTCCAGAGTCCCAGAAAATATTGACAGTTTCTCTGGGACAGCTATTCCCGAAATCGGAGATCTCAGTGATACTCCGGAGTCCTTCTTAGCCTTCCAAACTATTGAATTGAAGGCCTCCAACTCATCGGTCAATGTGCGAAGATCATCGAAGGCTTCCCTGTTTAATGATGATGGCAATTCTGGGAACTCCTTAACATCAACAGCGCTTTTTTCGTATAGCGTAGTACTGAGGTAATGAGTGAAGAATGGGCATATCGGAGAGAAGACACTCAATAGGTCCCGAACGATCCTGTGCAATGTCCACGCGGCTGATGCATTGCCATCGTACAACCTTGTCTTGGACATCTCCAACCAGTGGCTAGGTAAGATTCCAGTTCCAAATGACTTGATTGCCTGAGCGGCCGAGTAGATGTCAACCTCTTCCCAAGCATAACTCACCACTGAAAGAGTTTCGTCGAACTCTGCAAGAATCCAAATATCCTCTACCTCTAGTTCCGGAGGTAGCTCCAAATCATCAGGGACGTCGAACTGGCTAGCAAACCTCGCGACGTTGAAAATCTTGGTCAATACACCATAATACTTGGTTTCAATCTCCTCCGGATTGATATGGAAGTCATCACCGACCTGAGCATCGCATGCCTTCCAAAGTCGGAAGCATTCACTTCCGATCTTGTTGGCTTTCAACACTACTTGTTTGCCATCTGCTCCCTTAATCTTCCAAGAGCCAGTACGCCCCCCTGCTCCACATTCCAGTACGCTATCTGCATCAATTCCATTCCCCAGGGACTTGGACATCTTCCGACCCCATGGATCCATTCCCAAGCCATCGACCCAGATGTTCTCAAAGGCTGGTTGGTCAAGTAGCAACGCACTTTTCAGAAGGGTGTAATATAACCAAGTCCTGACAATCTCCTTACCCTGTGGGCGTATTGAGGTTGGAAAGGCTCTTTCAAACAAATCCTGATTATTCAGATATCCCGAAACAAATAGATTGGAATTCGATGAGTCCATCCATGTGTCAAACACCTTCTCTTCGCCAGTAATCACACCCAGATCCTTTTCTAAATTGGCAAATGATCCAATGACCTCCTTGGTTTCCCTGTCAATGACTTCTGCATCACCAGGAGGTGCATCCCTCCATGGCTGCACATAAACTCCCTTCGGAGGGACGATAACCTTTGAGCCATCTTCTGAGTACCATATCGGGACCTCAGTGTGGTACCATCTCCTCCTACTTATCGGCCAATCAATTGATATTCCTTCTACCCAGTCATGGAGATACTGCCTATTTCTCTCGGGAATGAATCTGCTGATCTTAGACAGTTCAACGAGCCTCTCGAGGACGTGGGTCTGCCTCACATACCATTCCTTAAGCAAAATTATCTCGATCGGATTTCCACCCCTCTCACTGACTGGAATTTCCTGCTCCCTTTCTTCAAAGGACTCTAGGGAACCAGACTCTTCCAGGATTTTAGTCGCCTCAATTCTTGCATCACTTACCTTCAAGCCGCTAAGTGGGCCTGATATTTGGGTCATTTCGCCATTCAAATCAATGGCAACGAATGGTCTAAGACCTAGCTCCCTGAATATTGCTACATCATTTTGGTCACCATAAGAGCAAACCATCAGTATGCCACTTCCGAAATCCATCTTTACAGAATGATGCGACATTATTTCGACACTAACATCCCTCTCGGCGACGGGCAAGGGGAGCATAGCCCGCTTACCTATCAGGTGGGAGTAACGCGAATCATCGGGGTGAACCATAATCACCCCGCAAGCGCAAATCATTTCCGGCCTAGTAGTCGAAATTGTGATTTGCTCGCCGTCTTCAGTTGTCCAATTTACGTTATAAAGCTTAGTTCTACGCTGAATTCTTTGAACCTCTGCATCAGCGATAGTAGTGCCCTCTACTGGGTCATAGATGTTAGGCCTTAGATCCTCGACAACATCCCCAGTCTTGAATAAATCAACAAATATCGATTGCGAAACAGCACGATAATCTGGAGAATCTGTGAGGTATTCATTGTCATAGTCGCATGATAGTCCGACTCTTTTAGCTGTTTTACGCATAGCCTGAGTGTAATCCTCAATGGTCTCCTCACAAAGTTTCAGGAACTCGGATCGATCATAACTCCTCATCTTCTTTCCAGTCTTCTTTTCAACGGTAAATTCGATGTTTATGCCATTGCGGTCCACTCCCCATGGAAATCTGACTTCTTTGCCAAGTAATCGCTGGCTCCTTGCAATGACATCGATCATGCTGTATTGTGCGACGGCGCCGATATGCCAGGTCCCACTAGGATATGGCGGAGGAGTGTCGATTACGAAAATCTCCTTATCACTATCTGGATCAAAACTATACCTATCATTGTAAGTCTGCTCTTCGAAGTGCTTCTCTTGAATGCGCTTCTCGAGATCGACGCTCCAACGCTTGTCAGAAATTTTTGGTCCGGTCACATTCTCACCCTTTTATTCGTATAGTGTGGCCTTCTTGACCATTGTTATTGCATAGAAAATATACAATTCACTGAACAGGTTTGCCGAGGGGTTGAAGGTATGTCGTTTCACGTCGAGTGTGGAGCGACATGGCGAACAACGGAAGAGGCGACTCCGAAGATGCCCCTGTCAGCACGTTTGTCGATAAAGCAAGGACTAGAATTAGCAATGTGGATTCTGAACAAATTAGAGGCTCGATCTCGAAGATTCCAAATCGAATCCGCCGTCGTTTTAGAGAGTCTGAGAGCTCTAGCTTACTTACCATGTTCCCGATTTGGGCGGTGTTGTTTTCACTAGTATTTACATTATCACTATTGCCTCACTCTGGAGTGCTTGACTGCAGGGATGGTTTCGATAATCCCAGTTATTGCAGTGATGAGCCAGCACTCAATGTTAATGGTGATCTGGAAGTTTACCTTCCAACCGATGATGACCCCCATAGTGTGAAGAATCTAATTGCTCAAGTCGAAAAGGACTGGACAACAAATGTGATGGTCATTTATGTTGAGTCATACAACTACAATGTTACTCAGATCAACATCCTCGACCAAATCGACAATGTGGAAAGAGTGATTAACAATCAAACCAATGATGGTGGCGTCGATGATAACGTAATCTATGTACTATCAATTTCCACTGTAGTAAAGGAAGTTAACTCCAGTGGTGGTCGAGTTGTCAAGGCTTTCTTCTCAGGTCTAGCCGAGGCAACCGGTAACCAGCAACTATCTGATGAAATAAATGAGACAATTGACGCCCAAAGCGATTTAATCGGCAACTATGCTATTCCCGATGAACAGCAGAGAGTTGACCAGATCCTACAGGAAATGCCACAGAATGCACTGGATAAACTCGTTAGGGATGTTGGCACGGCTACCGAAGAAAGGGCATTCCGATGGAACCGTGCTGTGATAATTATAGGAATTGCAGATGATACTGGTGACAAGTCTGTTGGCGACATAGTTTCAGAAACACAGGGAAAAATAGACCAGATTGCGTCCAATAACAACTGGGGTGCGCCTGATTCTCAGGGCAAGTGCGACGAAGAAGGCAATCCACTTTGCCTAAGAATGACGCTAACCGGTCCAGCACCGCTCACTAACGCAGTAACCGAAGAGTCGTTCAAACTTTTCTGGCAGGTCTTCCCGGTTGGCGTAGTAATCGTTGCATTCATGCTATTCATTTTCCACTGTGACCTACTGCAAACTGGCCGTATTAGATTCGTTCAAGGCGTCAAGGTAGTCATTATTTCCGGGCTTCCTACACTTTGTGCTGTATGGGTTACACTAGGGCTGATCGGTCTATTAGACTATGAAGTAACAATGACCGTAATTTTAGTCGGACCTATTGTCCTTTCTCTCGGCGTCTCTTATGGTCTACACATTACAAATAGGTATGCGGAATCCAAGGGCACACCCCATGAAAAAATGGCTGCAGCATTGAATTCAACTGGCCGTGCCGTTTTCCTATCAGCAATGACGACGATTATTGGATTCATATCACTGACGTTCGCCCCTATGAAGCCAATCCAGACCGTAGGCTGGGCTTTGGCTGGTGGTATTGTCGTAGTTTACTTCATGACCATGATTATGGTACCTAATCTGACCATATTACTTGACCTGAAAAAGCCGTCACACCCACCACCCAAGGTTTTCGTCGCCGCAGTGAACATGCCTGTCAAGTGGTCCCGAATCACACTGGTATTCTTCCTAACTCTGATGATCATCTCTGCAGGATATAATAGGCAAAATGTCGAAGAAAATATTGACTTACTAAAAATGGCTCCAAATGAGGTAGAAGCAGTACAGAAGATGGACGTATACTCTACCGAATTCGAAGCCGGACAACCGGGTTTCCTGTTAGTTGAAGCAAATATTAGGGCTGATCCTGAATTGGGAATCGGGTCAATTACTGCTGAACACCCATATGCCAATCTTGAAGGAATTGAGAATCTTGAATCTAAATGTAACGATGTTGAAAATGCCACCGCAGTATCGATTGTATTCCTGATGAAGGCTATTGCTGTAGGAGTCAATGTCTCAGGTTCACCAATCAACGACATCATTGAAGATACGCCACTACCAGACCCAATCAAAGAGGTCGCGGAACTAATCTTCGATCGAGGCCAGTCAGGAAATGTCTCGTTCTGGTCCATTCTAGACACATTGGATGCCCAAGAGGACGATGGAGGCAGACAAGTACAGAATTTCCTGCTCTACGTTTTCTACAATAGCATGACTGAGGAAATGAGGGAGTTGTTCATCTCTCCTGATTATCAACGGACATTGATATACATCGATATGCCATTCATGGATGTAAAGGGCACAGCTGCTACTGCTGAGCAGATTAACCTGTGGGCAAAGTCGGCAGGTGATTCAGAGAATCCAATTTCGGTACTCGGAGATACTCTGATTGGCGTTGCATCTATTACAATCGAGGTGAATAACCTGATAGTAGACTCCCAGTGGACCTCTCTAGCATTCGCATTGGGATTCACCATCGTAACACTTGCATTGGTTTTCAGGGACATCAGATATGCATTACTTACTACAGTTCCAGTTGGATTCACTGTCGCTATGCAGTGGCTTGTCATGGATTCTGGAGGAGTCACACTTTCACTCGTCACTGTGATGATTGGCTCAATTCTCGTAGGAGTAGGAATCGACTTCTCAATTCACATTGCCAATAGGGTGAAGGAGCTGGGCGGTTCGTTAGATGCAATTCGTACAGCTTGCGCGAGTACTGGGATGAGCTTGTTCGAGGCAACAACAGTTACAGCCGCGGGCCTGACATGTGCTTACGGCATCCCAATTGAGGCCATCACTCCATTCGTTACTGTCATAATTATCCTGCTGATCATTGCCGCACTGTCCGCTTTGCTCCTTTTGCCTGCAATATACTCATTTATGGTTACATCCAACCTGGGTCTCACTGGAGGAGCGTCAGCAATGGTGAAGTCTTCGGGACTCTCACAAGTTATGATTAAGCGTGATAACTCTGGTAGGATTGACTCTGCAGAGTTACCATCGGAATATGCAAAAGACGCTTGGTGAAAGACAACGTTGATTTCACCCCTATAGGTAGGACATACATGGTAAATTACTGGCTAATGAAGAGTGAGCCCCATGTGTACCCATGGGAACAACTAGTTGCTGATGGTTCAACTCACTGGGATGGAGTTAGGAACTACCAGGCGAGGAACATTATGAGGGATGACATGGTCGTGGGCGACTATGTTCTGTTTTACCATTCAAATTGCAAGCCGCCGCATGTTGCTGGTGTAGCTAGGGTTTGCAAGGAGGGGTATCCTGACTTCACAGCTCAAGATAGCAAATCAAAATATTTTGATCCTAAGGCAAACCCCGATAATCCACGATGGGTAATGGTGGACATCGAGCCAGTTTCACAACTAGAGTCTGTAGGATTGCCAGATTTGAGAGCAAATGGAGATTTGGAAGGTATGCCTTTGCTGCAAAGAGGTCAGAGGTTATCTGTACAACCCGTTTCCGAAAAGCACTTCAGGATAGTTTGTGCAATGGGTGGGCTAGATAGTTTAGAAGATTAGGCGATTCTGTGACTTATTCAATTGTTGCCAGATGTCAGGAAACCGGTCAAATCGGAGTAGCGGTCCAGTCCCATTGGTTTGCTGCTGGAGTAGTTTGCTGGGCCAAAGCAGGAATTGGCGCCGTTGCGACCCAGGCGATGGCATTAATTGACCATGGGCCCCTTGGAATCGAGTTAATGGAGGGAGGAGCAAAACCCGAAGAAGCAATGAAGAGAAGACTTTCGTTGGACACGAATCCCCAAATTAGGCAAGTGGCAATGATTGACGCCAATTCTAGAATATCTGCCCATACTGGATCAGATACCATACCTGAATCCGGACATTTTGTCGGTGATGGCTTCTCTTGTCAAGCAAATATGATGTGGAAATCTACGGTTTGGAGCAGCATGGCAGAAGCATTTGTTCGCTCTGATGGTGATCTATCCAGCCGAATGCTTGCTGCCCTATATGCAGCAGAGGTCGAACAGGGCGATATTAGGGGCAAGCAATCAGCGCGCTTACTGGTGGTAGAATCAGATATTCAGCAATACCCATGGGAAGGAACAATTGTGGATTTACGAGTAGATGATAATCTAGAACCACTAGCAGAACTAGATAGACTCCTGAAAATGCATCATGAATATGTAAACATCAATAACTTAGACGGGGTATCAATTTCTCAGACTAAAAAATCTGGGAATGCTGAAATTGCGTTTTGGAAGTCAATAGGGTTGGTACAATCAGGTCGAATTAGTGAGGCTAGGGAGTTAGCCCTGATTGCATTCGAAGAAAGTAGTTGTTGGGAGGAGCTCCTTCATAGATGTGCCAATAACGGACTTGCTGGAGTTACTGACGATACAATAAACGCGTTGCTGCACACCAACAATCTAGATGAATAGTGGTGGGCACGTCCTCGGTGGACGCTCGTCATCAAAGAGACTCGCACCCCAGCCTTCTCCGTCCCGAAGTCCCAAGGCATCCAGCATCCCCGGTCGGGCTGCTCGCTTCCGCGCCTGACCTGGT
>CAYFGC010000004.1:0-31583 GCA_964342625.1 uncultured Candidatus Poseidoniales archaeon
GGTAGACGAGTCAGCGCCCCGTTCTAATACTACATGCCATAGCGCACAACGGGGCCAAATATGCGTGGAATCTCGCGTCTCGAATTGATGCCTGAGCCCGAAGACCCCAGTCTACTTACGGCTGTAGACAGTGATGCACCAGGATATCCAGGAGATGCTTACGGAATCAGTGATGAAGAGGCCAGGGGACTTAGGAGGCCGATGGGGGCAATAATGAGATTCCTATGGCCTTGGGGGGCTGTTGGATTCTCCGCAATAGTGATCTCTGTCTTGCTTCTTTATCCCTCTATATACTCACTTATTGGAGAGGTTCTGGATTCGGAGTGGGCATTCGAGGATAGCGGTATTAGGGAGCTACAGGAATCCGGAAGCCTTGGCGAAGGTGTCAGGGTTTGTATGGTTGACACCGGAATAGACGTCTCCCATCCTGACCTATCGCATCTAACATTATCCGGTTTCCGTGATTTCTATAGCGAAAAAGACTCACCCATCAGGGACATAGGAACGAATAGTCATGGCACTCTGATGGCCGGCCTTCTTGCTGCAAATGGCTCATTCACCGGTGCAGCACCGGGAGTGGAACTCTCGATTGCTATTTCTCTCGGGCCAGACGGAAAGTCAGCTAACGAGCGGATGGTGTCCCAGGCGATTAGGTGGTGTCGCATTTCCCAGAACTCTGACATTATTTCCCTAAGCCTGGGAACTGCCCCGGGGTCCAGCTTCTCAGCATCATCTGACACCCTTGATGCCGTCAGAGAAGCGTTGGATGACGGTATATTCGTAATCGCAGCGGCCGGAAACCGTGACCCACAACAGAACATCTCCGACGTTTCTTCTCCTGCTAGCCTATCTGGAGTGATTGCCGTTGGAGCTCATGATAGAAATGGGGAGCCGTGGGTTGAAAGTGCCGAAGGATCACAATACGACCCAGAAACAGGTGAGGAACGAATATTCCCTAACCAGAAACCGGAGATAAGCGCCCCTGGAGTCGACCTATGGTCTTGCAGAGACAGTGACAGGGATCCGCCATACGCATTTTCTACAGGTACCAGCGATTCTACTGTATTGGTGACCGGAGCTCTTGCATTGATCCTCTCAGTATATCGACATCATATAGAGGGTGAGAACGGAATAATTGACCACCATGAAATGGACCTAGTCAAGGTCGCACTTGCAAACTCGGCAAGAACGGAGGAAAGCCAATCTGGGAATCACGACCCGAAGAAAGGATACGGCCTCCTTGATGCCCAAGAATGGTCTAGGCAAGTAGAAATTGAATTCGGAATTATCCAATAAAACATATGAATCGAAGATAATCGATGAAACTCCTTGGCCCTATTGTTAAATTGTCGATGTAGTCCGATGCATTATGGCGCGGGAAGAAAAATTGAGGTCATTCTCATTAACAGGCCTATTCCTGTTGAGCATATTACTTTCATTAGCATTGCCAGCAGGCACCGTTTCTGCATCAAACGAGACAACAACTGGAACAATTACCGGTACCGAGACTTGGGCAGGTGTACACACTCTGACCGGGGATGTCACAATAGCCCCGGGTGCCAAATTGATCATTAATCCAGGAGCGACCATTGAGTTCCCCAACGGCACCCACCTAGATGTACGGGGTAGCCTATGTGCCGGTGTATCTTCTTGTGGTGCTTCTTCAAACGCAGGCCCTGCGATGCGAATAACCCTAAAGTGGAGCGAACCCGCAAATTCGAGTGCAATTGGGGAATGCTATGGAATGAGTTCCGGCAATCAAGAGATTTGGATAGATGACCCTTCATGCAGCGAGGGAGTGCTCATGAGAAGTTCGATAGATCTCTCTGAAACCGGTCTCAGATATGTAACATTCGACAGTGCATGGGGAATTCCCCAATATATCTCAGCAGTAGGCGAATTCAGATACGGAGCACTAGTCCTAGATGGTGCTAGCCCCACACTTACCGAACTTTCTTTCACCCAGATTAACACCTCCAGCGTCCTGACAACCAACCTTGCCCAACCAACCTTCAACGGGGGTGAATTCGTTGTAGGCACCGATGCGAGCACGAGCATCGTAGGAGCAGCGCTACAGATTTATTCCTCGGGATCCTCAGTGAGCCCATTCGCACTGTCAGATATTTCACTCACTGGAACCAACAATGGGTGCGGCCCCAGGGACGGCGGGCGGGCCACAATCTGGGCCGAGGACTCATTCATCGACATAGATAACGCCGAAATCTCGTCAGGAGATTTTGGAATCGGACTTTACACATCAGCAGGAAGCGTGACAAACACGCAGATAAATGTGAACTGCAATGGCATTGATCTGAATGGAAAGAAGGCAGTAGGGGGGACCTCGTTCGACTTCCAAATCTCGGACAACGAAATAACCACGGTTGAGGGGGCGGGAGTTTATGCGGCAGCCGGTGCACTGGTGTCATTGACAGAAAACGACATCGGCGGTGCGGGGGGCGGTTCTGGCATAGTCGTATACAATAGCGAGGCCCATATCCACGAAAACGAAATCGGACCAATAGGCGGCTACTTTGGTTTGTGGCTGGGAGGCTCCTACGACGTTATTGCTGAGAACAACTCGATTTTCGATACCACCCTAACTCCAGTGGTTGCTGGAATGTACTCATACGCCATCCAAGCAGCCTCTAGGCTATACCTGGCAAACAACTCAATCTCCTATGATGGTACTGGGACCTGCAGCAGTGAAACCAATTGGGGAGGTGAGTTTTCTTGCCCCGTAGTGCATGCATATGTGACTGGGGTGACCATGTATGACAACATCATCACTGCAGGAGGTACGGCCGATGGGATACGAGCAGTAGGCTCTCTTCTGGATATCCAGAGGAATTCATTCGACGTGCAAAAGACCGGCGCTGTGATAAAGAATTACGACAGTGGATATGCAGGCTCACAGCAATTCGGATCACTAGCGTACTTCTCTGAAAACGACTGGAACCAAGTCGAGACAGTATACAACGTGACAAAAAGCTCGGTCACTGCCCAATCAGAGTACATACCATCTCCACCCAGCGGAGAATTCCCCGTTAGGCTATCGTGGCCAGATCAGGAGGCATGGACAGACAACGAATTCCAGGGCGCGATTATCCCAACGCCAGTAAAGGACTGCAACAATTGCCAGAACATGACGCCGAGGAACTTTCCATTGGGCGTTAGTATGGACAATAACTCAACAGTGTTCACATTTGCAGATTTGACAAACTTGGACTTGTCAAAGGTCAAGATTGCAACGCAACCAACTCACTTCGCAGTACAGGTCAGCAGAGCCGAACTGGTTAGATTCCAGACACTAATCGGTGGTGAAAAGGTAAGTGATGCATTGGTCATTGTAGAGGATGCACTAGGTAACGACCTGTATCGCATCAATACTGGTGGTGATGGCTTTACTCCTTGGGTGGCCCTCCCATCCAACTTCCACCTCGACTTCAGGGGACTCGGGGGCGGTGATAATCCAGATGGTTTTGCCGACGACGAGTACGAAGACTCTTGTTCAGACGGCATAGATAACGATGGCGATCTCACTATCGATACTGCAGATTCCAGTTGTGATTATTCTGCGGGAACTAGGGAAATGTCACTTTACAGATATACTGCCTATAGATTTGGATATGGTTACTACTCTGGACAATTCACCCTTGAGGAGAACTCTCTAGAGGAGACCGCACACCTTGAGAACGAAGCTCCAACAGTAAAAGTAACCGAGAATGACGGACACTCATTCAGAAGGGTCGTCAACATCACTGGAAGTGCTCACGATGGAACATTGGCCAACAGTTACCTAACCGATGAGAGAGCACAATGGGACCAAGGCGGGTATGTTCATGCCGTCCAAGTAAGAAATCCATTCACCGGCTCTTGGGAGGATGCTGAATACGCAATTGATACAAGCGGCGCAAATCAGGGCGAGGTCACACGCTTCAACAGACCCTTCAGCTCCTGGTACTACAATATAGACATGACTGGACTTGCCGGTGAAGGCGATTACACATTCGAATTCAGGGCATTTGATGGGATAGATTACAGCCCCGTGGTTTCGCGAACAATCAAACTCAATACCCAAGCGCCTAGTATTTACGTCACAACTCCAAGCTCATTCTCATCTCACGATGAAGGATCTGTAGTTTTCGATGGCTATTCCCAGGACCCATATGGCTGTCCCGACAATTGTAACATAGACATCGGCCTAGTATACATGCAGATTTCGGGACCAAATTACGAAGTTACCAGCCCCGTTGAGACAAACCCCGATGGAACCTGGGGCTGGGAATGGGACTACAGCACCCGGCCCATGGAACTAACCACATACACCTTTACAATTTGGGCATCTGATTCAGATTTCTGCAAAGGAGATGTGGACGAGTGCCAACCAGTAATACTCACACTTACAATTGATAACAGGAATAGCCAACCCACAATTAGCGTCAATCAGCCAATTTCAGGAACAAGGATATCCTCTTCATTGGACACTATTCTAACAGGGGTGGCAAGGGACTTCGATGGGGGGGTCACGCGAGTTGACCTCGAAGTAAGAGACGTATCAAACGACTTCGTAACAGTTTTCGAAACTAGCACAAGTGAATTTTCTGAAGATGGTATCTGGGAGATAGAGTGGGACACAACACAACTATGGCACGATGCAGAATATCTGTTACGATTCCGATCCTATGATGGGATTGACTACAGTAGTTGGACAGAGGTAACAATAGTGGCCGACAACCCGCCAAATGCAGACAACAATCAACCAGAATTTGACTCATCTGGGTGGCAAAGTGAAATTATCCTATACTGTGACTCCGAATCAAACTCTGTCGACAAGTGCACTACTGTAGAGATAGATCTGAATGAATATTTCTCCGACGCAGACAACGATATCCAATTCATCTCTGTTTACAATGACACAACAACGGACTCAGACGATAGGCACCCCCTTGTCGTTGGCGTCGGAACGGATCACATTGCTCGTTACGACCCTGCCGATATGTTGTTTTTCGACGATGACATGGAGTCTTGGACTCTGAACAATGTGATTTTCATTGCAACTGATGCATGGGATTCACGAGTCAACTCCGATCCCGTCACCTTCAGAATCGTCCCTCTTCGATTCATGATCCAGGAACCAGAGCAGTCTTGGGTCGATGAAGACGAGATGGCAATATATTCTGGAATCGGGCTTCCCGGCAAGCAAGTTTCTGTTTTGATTGGTGGAAGCCCTGTCAACAACACAATCGTCTCGGAAGATGGGACATGGGAGCTAGGAATCCCTGCCTCTAGAATAAAGGGGGATTCATCAATACCAGAATTCACCTACGCAGGACAAACCACAGAAGTTAGAGCAATTAGCAAGGGAGAGCCAACAACCGAATCAACAAACTGGGCACTGATTGGGACGGTTGCTGTCGTGGCAATCCTGTCTTTGGCTGCTCTTGCTTACTTCTCTGGATTCATAGGAATTGAGATCGAGGAAGAAGAGGATGAGTACAAAACCCCCGCACAAATACCTGAGGATTACGGTGCCGATGAAGAAGACAGCAGCCTAGAGAGATATGATAACCACCCTGGTTGGCTTTGGGATCCATCTTCTGAGGAGTGGGTCCCTGATCCGGATTTCCAAGGATAATGTAGATTCCAAGTTCTCCTAACATTTGTATATTGAGTGAGAGTAGTGTTGGTATATGGCATCGAGTGCTTCATCACGACCTGGAGTCCAAGAGAGGATTTTCCTCCACCTTAGTGACTACGTAGACCATAGTGAAAAGGTCGAGGTCCCATTTGCATTGTCTCAAATGGGAATCGCCAATGCCGTTTCAATCGCCCGCTCTAATGTCCCTAGGGCGATTTCTGGAATGAAGGAGGCCGGCCATCTGATAGAGAGGCAGGCACACGTAACGGGCGTATCTAGGAAAAGGAAGGCCTACTTCCTGACTGATGAGGGGGCCAAGGTTGCAGACGAGATTTGGACAAGGGTGTCAGAGACAAATGTGAGAGTAGTTTTCTCCGACGGCCGTTCAGAGAATACGTCTCTGGCAGAAGCAATAGAGTCCACAGAACTTCCTCTAAGACATGTCGACATGTTGCGTTATATGGACGACTCCGGAACTATCGACCTATCAGGACTGACCCCTGAATTGGTCGAGAGAGATCTTTCCAAACACATCGAGAAGCAGTTAGTATCTTACCTGAACGACCTTCCCAGAACAAGACGATTCTACGGCCGAGAAAAGGAACTAGACGTAATGGCAAATCTATTGGAAGCTAAGTCAGCTTCGATCCTTGTCCCGGGAATCGCCGGAATCGGAAAGACGTCTCTTTCCACAAAAATCCTCGATAGGTTCACTCATCGGAGAAATCTGCTATATCATCGGTGCCAGGACTGGGAGGGTTCTCGAGCATTCCTAGAGGCATGCGCAGAATGGCTCTCCGCAGTGGGAAATAACGACCTTTCTGACTACCTTGCCTCATCTCCAGTACCTCAAACGAAAATGGCCGTCAATCTGATTGCTAGCGGTTTGTCTGAAGCACCTTCTTTGATTGTAATAGACGACTTACACAAGGTAGGTGATGAAACTCTTTACTCAATTCTTAGGGAACTTACTCTGAGGATAAATTCTCTGAAGGAAGTTGGTCTGGTGATGTTCTCAAGATCATTCAGGATGGTTGTCCCAGAATCCGACCAGTCGGGCAATATAGTAACCCTAGTAATGCCACTCCAGGGGTTGGATGCGGAGTCGAGTAGACAGATTCTGACGGCAATGCCAAAAATGGACTCGGATCAGTTTACTCACATTTATTCACTATCCCGCGGACACCCGCTGATTCTAGAATTAATAAACAGGGGAAACGTTGCCGAGACATTCCATGCCACATTGGAGGCATTTGTCGAAAAGGAGATATTTAGCCGACTCTCAGGACCCGAGAAACGCCTGTTGGGGGCCATTGCAGTTTTTCGTGAGCCAATCCCGGTGCAAGCCATCCATCAAGTGGAGGGCAGCGTAGACCTTCTAGACGACTTAGTTGAGAAGGGCCTCGCGCGCCAATCTGACGCTGAGAATTTCGACGTTCATGACCTAGTCCGTGAATTCTTGTTAAGATCGATGGATGAGGAAATGAGAAACTCCCTCCATTTGGCCGCTGTAAATTGGTATAGGGAGAAGAAGGATGATGCTGCAGACCGAATTGAGTTCATCTATCACCTCAGCCATACTGGGGACGAGGAAGGTATCGCCGAGGTCTTACTTTCCGAGGGGCATGGCTTGGTTAGCACCGGTCACACAGAATTACTAACTATTCTAAATTCTCTCGAAAGCAGTGATTTCGATTCCAAAAGCAGGGGCCTAATTAGAGAATTAAAGGGAGATATTCTGACTATCCAAGGAAGGTGGGACCAGGCCGAAGAAGAATACGATGCCGCTACAAAACACATTGGAGTGGGAAACCCGAGTCACGAGCTTGCACGCCTTCTCTCTGCAAGGGCAGATATAGCAGTAAAGAGGGGTGCAATGGACGATGCACTAGAACTTCATCGAAAAGCACTTGAGATTCAGATAGGCATCAGGGATGCCATCGGAGCAGCAAGAAGCTACAACAATATGGGGCATATTTTCCGTCGAAGGAGAGATGCCCGCAGAGCACTAGAGGTGTATGGGAATGTTGAGGATCTCCTTGAGAAGGAGAAGGACCCAGGTTTGAACGACGCCAGGATTAGGCTAGCATCGGCCTTCATAGAAATGGGAGAATTTGACAGGGCTAGGGAGCATGCAATTTTTGCCTATGAGGATACCCGAGATTCAAATCAAGATTTCCTCCATGCTAGGTCAAGAGCAGTTCTGGGGAGGTACTATGCAAAGATATCAGATAACGACCTTGCACTATTCCATTACTCCGGAGCACTGGAGACACTCTCCGATCAAAACGATCCCCAAAGTACAGTTGAGGTAGAGATGCTGCTAGGACAGGTTCTAATCGATGCAGGACGTAGGGAGGAGGCTGCAGAACACTACCTCAATGGCTTAGCAGTAGCAGAATCAAACGACTTCCGTATGCTTCAAGGAGAATTACTAGCGAGGCTAGGAGAGGTAGAGACCGATCGCTCACAGAGGATGGATTACCTCCAGAGGTCCCTTTCCCTATTCAGGGACCTTGGCGCTGTGGGAAGGATGAAAGAGGTACAGAATTCAGTCCACAGGGCAGTTATGGGGAGGTAGTCATGCTGCTACAATACTATTCGGCCCAGACTGACCCGTCCAAAAACTAAATTCCGGCCCAAGCTGCTTAGAAATCGAGATGTTGCCGGTAAATTCATCGCCAATCGCCATCAGAACTTCACTCTCAGCCAAATGAGGAGCGTTATTCTTCTCTGAAAGGTGACATAGGACAATACTCTCCAAATCGTCATGCAAAACTTCCAGCAGTATATCTCCAGCTTGTCTATTAGAAAGGTGACCACCCCTGCCTGAAATCCTTCTCTTCAGGGATTCTGGATAAGGTCCACCAACCAACCTCTGATGGTCATAGTTCGCCTCTATAGAAATGTGTTTGCAACCAGATAAATGTTTGATTAGGTCTTGCGGCGCTTCTCCCAAGTCTGTAACAATTGCAGCCCGATCCCCATTCCCATCACTTGCAATTAGTGCTACGTTATCTGCATCATCATGAGGCACCGGGACTGGCAACATACTGAGATCTGCAGAGATCTGAACTCTCTCTAGATTGCCAAATGTCACACATTCTTCTACTAAATCCCACCCCATCCTGGATGCAGTTCCTAGATTGCAGTGCAGAGCCGATCCCCACTTCTTGGATGCCCTAAGTGCCGATCCAGAGTGATCTTTGTGGTGATGAGTAACCACAATAGAATCAATTGAACTAGGCTCAAATCCTGCTACACCCAACCTCTTCTCTGTTTGTTTGAGGCTGAAACCACAATCGACTAGAACATTGCAGTCCCCAGAACTGACAATGGTGGCATTTCCACGACTGCCAGATCCCAAGTGCGTGATTCCAATCGCCATCAGATCATATGCGGTTCCAGACGACCTTTCAATAAATCCATGGAACACAGCCAATAATTGTCATTTTCAAACTCCAAATCTCATTCTAGGCATTCCTAACAGCATATGTCCGAACGACGCTCCATCACCATGATAAATCTCTGAACCCGGGATTTTGCATAGAGGTGGGCGGATGCGCAGGAAGCAAACAGCTTTGCTAGTAACAATGTTGATTTTTTCCAGCCTAGCATTCGTCTCCCAGACTCGCCCTCAATCACCAGTATCTTCCACCGACCCTAATTTGGCAGAAGGTACAGAATCTCCAGTTACCGACCAAGATGGGGACTTAATGCCAGATCTGTTTGAGGTAATCTTCGGAGAATCTGTGGAAATCGAAACTGCAACATTCCAAGGCATCATACCCGGTCTAGATCCATCAGATTCTACCGATAATTCAACTGACCACGACAGAGATGGACTGACTGCATTGCAAGAATATTGCTGGCCTTATACTTTGGACAATTGCTTCGAAAACAGAAATACACTAACAGGTAAATCGCCAGAAGAAAGCGAATCTGGGTTGAGAGAGTATCTCGATCCGCGATCTTCGGATACCGATGGTGATGGTTTGCCTGATGGATATGAGGTACACATGTGCACTTTGGGAGGCCTGTACAAAAAAGATCCAAACGATCCATTGAATCCAAACAATTTCTGGGAATGTCGATATTTCGATCCACTCGATCCCAGCGATATTAACATCGATTTTGACAGGTGTGAGGCAGACTTCAGTTGGGGTTGCGGGGATGGATTCGATTTCAATAGCGATGGGGAGATTGACCTTGGAGAAATGTTCACCAACGTAGAGGAATACTGGTTGGGAGCTCCCGATGACTGGATTACTGAGAGGGACGGGCTCTGGTGTTGGGGTTCGATTCAAGGACTCACCGAAGACTCGTGCCAGGACCAGTTCGAGAGACCAACCGGTGAATCGGGGTGGATGGGCACTGATCCCAGATTCTCTGACTCAGACTACTTTTTCTGGGATGAAATAGCACCATCCCCATTAGATGTATTGGGAGATGGAATTCCGGATGGCTGGGAGGCACAATATGGTCTTGACCCTCTGAATTCTAGCGATGCGATAATCGACAGTGATTCGGATGGTTGGGACAAAGACGAGGATGGCTTCATTACGGAGGATGTTACAATTGGAACATCACAATGGGGCGAGTCTTTCAGTAATTTCGAAGAGTACTCTGTTGACTTCGATGAAAATTCCGGAGTAATGCCGGGGGTTAGGGGAATTGAGATCTCTACCGATTCCGAGAATCTCATTAATTTCGATCATTCGACCGCGATTAGTCTCGTCGACTCCGCTGTACATAGCATTATTCCAGACCAACCAAGAGAGAGGTTGTTGGTTGGAAGTAAATATGGAATCACAGCCCTAGATCCATTCAGAGGCGTCTCTTCTTCGTTTGAATTTCCCCCGGGAGTGGAATTGTACACAATGGAGAGAAATTCTGTAGGAAACATAGATTTCCTAATGTTGGGGTCAAACATAGGACTTCACACGGTAATTCTAGAGAACGGACTCCCAGTAATGGATACCCTAACTTCCCATGAACTAGGAGAAGCCACCGTTTTATTCCAACTCGTCTCCGACTCATTTGACCCAGGAATCCTGATTATGGGCAAGGACGGCGCGTGGAGGACAACATTCTCCGAGGACGACCAATCTCTATCCATCTCTGAGATTATTTTCGTAGATTCGCTCTCATCAATGCTTAGTAATTCTAATGCAACAGCAACTTCTGCAGGACACGCCAAGATTTTTGGAAGAACTCCAATTTTACTAATAGGGACCGATTTCGGCCTAATTGCCTGGAATTCTTCCGATGGTTCTGACAACAATGGGATGCCATGGTGGGTTTTCACAAGAAACAACGCCGACGAATTCGTTAACCCAGATATTCTCGATAACACCAAGACAGCGACTGTCAATTCCATAATGATAGAGACTTCCGAACAGGGCTCAGACGACGTTTGGTTGGGGATGGGAGGGGGACTGCATCTGATCACAATGGACCTATTTATCTCTCAACCAAAGGAGGCTATCAACAATGAGAGAATGCTCAATCTAGCGGGCCTACTAACCGGTGCTAATGATGTTCACTCTATACTTCCACTGGAGGGAATGATTGTCCTAGGATCTTCAGACGGAACATGGTGCCTAGAAGGGGGTTCGGACGGGGTTCTTGATATACGTCAGAATCAGACAAATATACCCGGTCTGGTTACCTCTCTTACTACTCTGGAAAGAGAAGGAAAAATCTGGGTTTTCGCCGGCGTATCGCCGGGGAGATTCATGAACATAGCCCCAATGAATCCGCATTCCCATGATTCCGATCTTGATGGGATTCCTGATGGTTGGGAGTTCGCATACGGACTCGACCCTACTGATCCATTTGATGCCTCTAGGGACAATGATGCCGATGGAGTCTCAATCGCCGGCGGAACCGGCCATGGGTTCGACAGATTATGGACTAACTTGGAAGAGTATAGGTTCGTTACTCCCTCGGATTTTGGCCAAAACGGAACCGATCCTAGAGTAGCAGACACCGATGGTGACGGACTAACTGATGGAGAGGAGTATTGGGGTTGGTTTCTTGGCTCAACAACATTCGATTGCTACTATCTAAATCAGCAGTACCTATGTGATTCCGACATAGGTACATCTGCAGAGGAGGTACATCTTGGAGGATGGACTGGAACAGGCTCAAGTGGCGGCAGTGACCTCCCTACCGACCCGACTAACCCCGACTCAGATGGGGATGGCATGCCCGATGGCTGGGAAATCAAACATCGCCGTTGGATTGGAGATATCTACACGGGGGGCAATGAATGGACATTGGATCCCAATAACCCAGACGATGCTTCCGGTGATGCTGATGGGGATGGATTATCCAATTTATGCGAATATAAGTGGGAAAGTCTACTCGATAGGTCAACTTCAACCGGGATTATCTCACATGGGGAAACTTCTGACTCAATCAAGAATTGGGTCCCGACAGACCCAAATTCAGTTGATTCAGACTCGGATTCACTTCCCGATGGCTGGGAAGCTCGTTATTCATGCAACTGGCCATCTTCAAATTCGGGTATCAACCCAATGAATGGATCCGACGCATTGAAAAATCCTGATGGAGATGGATTTGATGTCAACAATAATGGCATTATAGAACCAGAAGAAGCGTTCGTTAATTGGATGGAATATCACATCAAATCAGACATTCTTCTATCCGACTCAATGTCTTCAGGAACAATTTACCCAGATAATCACACATCATCTTTACCTCACCATTCATGGCAGGGGCTGGCAGACGAATCATTCGGAGAAAGAACCGGTGAATACTACCTTTCACTATGGACGGGGCTCCCAACCGAAGACATCGGATCATCCGACCCGTTGAATTCAGATTCCGATAACGACGGTATGCCCGATGGCTGGGAGATCTTCCATGCGAGGTGGAGTCTTTTCGACAGTGATTGGACACTTAATCCAGTCAATGGAGGAGATGGACTAGGAGATCCAGACTTGGACGGGATGTCAAATTGGGAGGAGTACAATGCAATCGACAGCGGAATTAGCGAGTCAGACCCAACCATCTCATCACCGCAGTTTTACCTGACCGATGCAGCGGGAGCCCTTCTCGAGACCCCATGGATTGGTGCCGAATCGTCTCTTTCGTTTGGCCATTTCTTAACGGAAGATCAGTCCAATTTGACCGGAACATCTGCTGATCCTAACAATCCAGATACTGACGGAGATGGATTGCTTGATGGAATTGAGGTGATTTTTACCACTTGGAATTCAAGTGCTGGCGTTTGGACACTTAATCCACTAATCCCTAACCAAGGGGGATTCGACTCGGATGGTGATGGTATAGGGGACCTGGTCGAACTAAATCTGACATCAAATCTCCCCATTAATGGGGAATCTTACCCAATGGGGGCACCAACATTTGGCGTTGAATCTAGGGAAATAGATGAGACTGCTTTCGAAAATAGGGTGTTCAGGATCCTATTCAGCAAGGAGGGGAGGGCTGAACTAGGGATGGAGCAATACTTGGAGTGGAAATCTGGTTTGCCTGCAAAGCCGATGCTCCAGGCAATCTTCGGAATAACAGACCCCAAGGATCAAGATACTGATAGAGATGGGATGAGTGATGGTTACGAATACTGGTTCTCGGAATGGGATCTGGAGGAAAACAAGTGGACAATGAATCCACTTACTGATTCAGACGTAGATTTCGACTCCGACGACGACTCATTCGATTGTAATGGAGATGGGGAGATTTCCGACTCCGAATCTTTCGATAATCTGGCGGAATATGATTCTAGGTGGTATGGTAAGAGATTGGAGGTAGGAAATGTACCTAATGGGACATCCGCTGTCTCCTACGGAGACGATGCAGCCAATGCCTTCATTGAAGAGTCCGGCCTTTCAAATAAATCTGCATGGGGGCAACTATACTCATTGTTCTCTTCGAAAAGCCTTCGTTCTTCTGAGAAGATAGGTCTGATCAACCAAATCGATCCAGATAACTTCAACAAATCATTAATTGGAATTAGTGATCCTACTCATGATGACTCAGATGGGGATGGAATGCCAGACGGTTGGGAATACTGCTACTCAATTTATGCAGAGGTCTTACCAGTAAACTCACTTCGTTGGTCACTAAACCCCCTCAATCCACTTGATGCCGATTATGACCCAGATGCCGATGGTTGGTTAGACAGGGAGATTTTAGACACGCCCGCGACCCAAGGAAATTGGAATTCTAGGGTTTTCACACCCCTCCCAGCAGATCAACAGTTCGAAAATGCTGCTAGCTCACTTTATTTCACAAATATAATGGAATATGATAATGGAACAGGACCCTTGGACCCAGATTCAGACTCCGACTCAATAATGATGACTCCAGTTATTGTGGACGGGGTGGTGATTGACTACAGACAAGACATGAGCCTGTCAGATGGCCGAGAGATGTTCAAGTATGGGACCAATCCACTCGACAATGACTCCGATGGAGACATGATGCCCGACTTCTATGAGTATTATCGGGGTTGGAATGAGACAAATGACAACTGGTCTTCTTTCATGAAGATCAAAGTTCAGTGGACTGAGGTGACGCCTCAGAACTGGAAGCCGATAAAGTTCACAGACGGGGAGATAACAAGGCCGGATTTGGAATGGAACTGGTTTACTCATGACCCCACAGATCCATCCGATGCGACTCAAGACGCAGATAATGATGGAGAGTGGGACTGCTCGGGGACTAGTTGCGAGTACGTCCCTTACAATAATTTCCAAGAGTATTACGCGGTAGTCAATACCACCTTATCTTCACCTTCGATTGTACGGGCTTCGACATTGTTCGATTGCTCCGGGGAAGAGGTGGAAGAATGGTGGCAACTCCGAGAGACATTACTTGGGACTTGTTCGGGCTCCAGTTCACACTCTTCCAACTATTTGCGAATCAACAAAATCAATGACGACGATCAACTCTATGCTTTGATAGTCCAAGATAATGACTTGACATACCTCGATGTAAACTCTAGTAACGACATTATTCACGTCAATGGTGAATGGACAGACGAATTCAACAGACTTGCAGGAGATAGGAACCACTTGCCAAATCCAGGATTGGGGGAATATGCATATGGGTGGTGGATTCTGGATATCGATGGAGACTTGGTTGCTGATGGTACAGACCCAACAAATTGGGATACCGATGGCGACTGGCTGAATGACTTCTTCGAGATTGACGACGATCTACTTGACGGAATAAGGGGCAATAGTGGCTCGCCAATTCGCTACGATGATCGGACATCGTGAACTCAACACTTCATTTGCCCCCGTCCCCTCAGATATTCATGAGTGAGGGGGCGCGAAACGTTCCCGGACCGGATTCTCCGGCGAATGATAAACTCCTTTTCCTCAGGGAGAACATGGTTCACTTGACAAATCAATTGAGCATGCCAATAATAGAAGTCGCCCTTGTCATCTCAAAGTACATTCGGATGTTACTTGATTCTCTCCAGAAAGCCGCCATCGAAGAAGGGGAAGAATTGCCAGAAATAATCCTAAATCCACTTCCAAGCAACTCTTCACTGTCAGAAACTACCTCTGGCATCAATTCATTCCCACTTGAGAAGTTAATTGACAGAGTTGATCAGGACAGGATGGACATATTGGATACCCTGGTCAGGACAATCCTCAATGAGAGCCAACTTGAATTTGTCTCTGCACTACAAGAATTTCGTGATTGGGAATTTGAGATTCGTAATCAACTATCAGAAATTTCAAGCCCCGGGGGCCTCTTTAGCCCACTCTCGCTAGATGATGACTTCTAGCTATTTATTGACTCCGAAGATGCCACTATCCCACTGGAAACCCACCAAGCATCAGCTATCGACCATACGAAAAGAAAGGGCCAAAGAAAAGCAGGAATTAGCGGGAACTGGATTAGAAACCACTCTCCTCCCTTTCTGTGTTGGCGATTGAAATGCTGGCCCAGGAAGAGGAATGGGACAAGCGAAAGCGCCACGGCAAAAAGTGGACGAATTGCACCCCACGGGCCAACACCACCGCTCAACTCGCTCCAAATAGCAGAAACCACCCCCAGAGGTCTGAACCTATCCTCTTCCGCGACCTCCACTTTGACTACGAACTCCCCTTCCACATTGTTTGCGGTAATTGTAAGCGGATGAATTTGCCGACCAGAATATCATAGAAAATGAGAACAACGGATAGTCTCTGCGAAAACCATGCATGAGGGGTTAGTGGTAACTGGATTTGAGCCATTTTCAGGTTTCAAGAGAAATATATCTCAACAGGTCGTAGAGTTAATCTCTGAAGAAGGAGTATTGGACTTCAAGATCAGCACTTATATTCTTTCAGTGGACGAATTGGGCTCGAGGCAGATATCCGATAGGATAGAACGCGGTGAGAAATTTGATGCGGTTCTCCACTTGGGATTCTCTGAAAATGCCAATGACATACTACTCGAGAGATACGCTAGAAATAATTTTCAAATGAAAATCAAAGATAACTCTGGAAGACTTCAATCTTCTGGGAGGATATCCCCGGGAAAAGAAATACTCGAAACAAAGGTTCCAAGAAACTTCATTGAGAATTATCTGGGGGACTTTTCAAAAATTAGATGGAACGAAGACGCTGGTGGTTTTGTCTGCAATGAGACATACTTTCGTTCACTATTGGCTTCTTCAGATAACATACGACCGATAGTCCTCTTCATCCATCTTCCAAGTGAAGAAATTTTGCCACTCGAAGAACAATATGAGAGTATTATTTCGATTTGCAAATCACTCAATCATATGCAAAGTTCGGGATAAGTTCTCACTATCCTCTTCTAGATTAGAACCACTCCGAAGCCCTCCCGTCTTCGGTCATCGCTAACTCGTCACCTACTTCCCTTGGGACAATGTCCCTTCCATTATGCCATGTAGCTTGCTCAAGCCAGATAACAATGTCACGTCCAGTCAAAGAAACCTCCATCGTGCCTCCAAGAGGACTCTCTCCCAAAACAAAGGAGACCTTCCCTATGGATGCAGATTGCCTCGAGAGGCTGAAAACAGTCCCTTCCTCATCGGCCTGCATTGCCATTGCATCCAGGGCTGTATCTAGCACCCGACTATCCCTCAATATCGACAGAAGATTATCGAGTGAATCTACGTTTCCACTTATTTCCTCAGAATCCCTGCTTATTGGGAAATCAGATTTTTCTAATGTACTCTTAGGACTCCACTCTGGAAAAATTGAACGAACAGACTCGACCACTTTGTTCGGGTCTTCATGGCTTCTAACAATCGTAGAAACTAGTATCTCTGGCTCCACATGTCCTCGAACAAATGGAAATTAATAGTGCTAACCGGTCAACAATCGGTTTGCACGAAAATTCAAACCACTAACAATCGACGATTAGATGTGGCACAACGTTCTGGACTGGTTTCATTTGCTCTTGTTTTGATACCTAACATCGTACTTGTTTCTTTCAGAAAGCTCTCTCCTGAGCTCAATGAGGCTCTATCAAACGATGACTTCGGACAAATAGTGGCGCACTCAGTGGCCCTGTTAATTGGACTAATTATGGCATATCGATATTCAGTTGTCCATGATCACGAATTCCGTCGTTCTAAGGCAATCAGTGCTCTATCAAAAACTTACAAATTGGAGGATAGAGGACTCTGGGAAAAGGGAGAAGCAGCAATCCAGAAGATGGAAGCAAGAGCGCATTCAGACTTCAAAGGTAGAAAGGCCACTACCTCTAGACGGAGAATGCAGGGCAAGATCGGCGAGATCAATCGAGAATCTCCTGAACTCGAACAAAAGATCGGAGATCATTCAGAATTCACTGTTTCAGTCGATGGAGTTGAGCAAAAAAGGGAAATTATCGAAGAACCGCCACAAGACAATCCCAACCTAATCTCCCGACTTTCAAACTTCATTTCTTCATCAATCGAAAAAACCGCGTCAAGGAGGGAAGAAAGAAGAAAGAAAGCTGCTCTGCAGAAAAGTGAGTCTTTCTCCCCTTTAGTGGAAGATGCCAACTCTAGATGGTCAATCCCCCAAGGGACCCAGATGAAAACCAGATTGTGCGGGAGTTGTTCAACATATAATCAAGCAGAATCAAATTATTGCTCATCCTGCGGTTCGTTAATCGCTTGATTGGGGAACGGTTGATATGACTCCTTCAGGAGCCTAAGCCGGGAACGTTATGGCTAGTAAGCGAGACTATTACGTAATTCTTGGAGTCGACAAGGATGCTTCAGAGGACCAGATTAAGCAGTCTTTCCGTTCCCTTGCAAGAAAGTACCACCCCGATAAGAATCCAAATGATGCTGAAGCGGAGGCTAAATTTAAGGAAATTCAAGAAGCATATGCAATCCTATCTAACCCGGAAGAGAGGCGAAAATACGATGTCTTTGGCCATGAAAGACCAGGAGGTTCTCCATTCGGATCTCGGGGATTCCAGGGAGTCGACATTAGTTTCGATGATCTTTTTGGTGGTGGATTTGAATCAATTTTTAGTCAATTTTTCGGTGGGCACCAGAGTGATAGAACACGTGGTTCAGATTTATTGGTAAGGCATTCTGTGCCTTTTCAGGCTTCAATGGATGGATTGGAAGATGAAATAGAAATTGAAGCTCTGAAGGGCTGTGATAGTTGCAATGGCTCAGGCTCCGCCAAGGAGGACGGCTCACGAGAATGTCCTTCATGCGATGGAAGAGGCAGGATAGATGAGATTTCCATGATAGGTCCCTTCAGGCAGAGAGTCAGAAAGGATTGCTCCCCATGCAGGGGTTCTGGAAGGCTGATTTCCAACCCCTGCCCGGATTGCGGAGGTGATGGTAGGGCCCTGCAGACAAATCGAGTGAAGTTCTCGATCATTCCGGGAATAACTTCTGGAAACCGCCTTAGGATGCGTGGACAAGGCGAGGCTTCCACATCACTCAATGGAAGTCCAGGTGATTTATACATAGAAATTGATGTCGAACCTCATCCGTGGTTCGAAAGAGACGGATCAGATTTGCTCATGGCCCTGCCCCTAAACTTCGCTGACTTGACTCTTGGCACTACTATCGAGATCCCTCACATTGACTCTGATAATCTTAGAATAAAAGTTCCCCCCGGTTCTAATCCGGGAGAAACAATTTCAATTCCCGGGCGAGGTCTTCCTTTCAGCAATCACAGAGCTAGAAGGGGTTCGGTAACCGTCGTACTGAGGCTTCAATCTCCGACAAAGCCATCTCGCAAACTGAAGAAGAAAATCGAAGAAATAAGAGTTGAATTGGAGAATAATATTCCGACTGTCGAGGAGAGGATGAGGGACGAAGCAAAATCAAGAAGAGGGCTTTGAGAAAAATCACTCCTCTCCAATTTCTATCGAATTTGTTGGAACCGCTGCTATAGGTTTCCCACCCACTAATCCCGAAATTTGAATATTGAAAGCCGGCGGATTTCCCAGAGTTTCAATTTGTACAAAAGTCGTAGAACCCTCCTCTAGATCCCCCAAGAAAACCTCATCATCTTGAAAAATCATTTCTGGAACGACGCTCTTGATTGAGGCAACTTCACCCAGTGGTGAGAAAACTCTGATTGCAGCCATTTTCCAACTAATCGTCTCAGTCTTGACTCCAACTAGAAGCGAATTACTCGAATCCTCAAATCTCCAAACACATATGTCTATATCTTCAGTGAAATGTCTTATCTCGGGAATTCCCAGTTCCTCAGAAACAGAATTCCATGATTCATTACCTAGGATGGATAGTGCTTTAGAAACTTCTTCGCGATCCTTTGCAAGGTCTTTAATCGAGAACCTATCCCTAAGGGAATCTAAGACTAACCTCTCATTTTCCACTAATTCACCTTCTCTTTTCGAAGGCAATAAATCCCCCCTATTCCACCATAATACAATTACTAGTGGGAATAATAGGAATAGGCCAGCAAACAAATAGAATGGAGTAAACATCCATGCCAAATTTACAAATTCCTCTTCATCATCGAAAGAACCTCTATTTTCAAGAGTGAATCGATATGAAATCTCCTCCTCAAAGTCGCCATTCCTCTCCAGTCTGATTGCATGCATTCCTGGATCAAGCCCCAATTCACCCTCATCACCATCGGCAAATTCAACAATCGACCAAGTGCTTTGATTCAACCTCTGTACACTAATTCTAACCGTATCGTTATTTGAAACCCAGAATCCAACCATCGTCCAATTCGTTGAAGAAATTTCCAAGGCAAATACATCTACAGAATCATTCAATTCGAAACCCCCCATAATCGTGGAATTATTTGGCGAAATTATCTGCCATTGTTCTCCTATTTCATTAGAATCCCACAATTTGCTTGGAGCATCCCCAAGTTCCTCAAATATCGCATCTTGCTGTCCTTCTCCCACACAAGAAAACGTGAAAATTGAAGCAACAATTAGCGTAGAAATAGTGCGTCCGGCCCCATGCATCGTCCATGGGAGGGCAACTAGGTCTTAGAATCCTTCAAGCGAAATGCTTCCATGGGCAGCCAATGGTTGAGCGGCCAATAGGCAGGGACGTGATATCACGAGATAGGTTCTCCAGACTATTTTCTCTCGGAGATCGGAATGGCCCAGTGTCATTTGCACCAGGATTAGTTATTGGAGAAGATGATCCAGATTTCCCCATCTCAATCGCACCATTTTCTTCTTCTATGGATAATTCCACTATTCCTTCATCAATCAAGGTCAAAACTAGGGCAAACCTCTGTTTTCCATTCGATTCTATAGATACGTGGGAGGCTTCCCAAGGCTTGGTACTTCCACCGAGTTTAGTAGATTCAAATTCAGGCGAATTTGGATCAGGAATAGAGTTAGTTCCGGTAACATGGAACTCATTGCATCATGATAAATCTCTTCTTACTGAAGGACTACAACCGTCACTAATTGTTCTGACCGACTCTCCTCAATTGTCAAGCAGTCCGGGTTTGTTAGAACAGGCTCTATTGACGATTAGAACTACTTTCCCTTCTTCACTGATTTGGACCCCCGGCATTGGGGGTCCGGATAATTGTGCACTGCTCTCCTGGATGGGGGTGGACATTTTCGACTTAGCACGTTCAAGACAATCATCTTCCTTGGGCGTACTACTTTCTGAAACAGGACCTAGAATGCCCGAACAATCAACAAACGAGGACCCATCAATGGATTCCCAAAAGGAGATGTGGATTCGAGCAATTTCAGCCACTAGATCAGCAATTAGAGATGGTTCGCTCAGGGATTTGGCCGAGAGGCAGAGTACCTCTAGCCCTCGTTCCGTCGAACGTCTGAGGAGGCACGATCAACTATCATTTGAGTTTTCAAAGAAAATTGGATTGTCTAGCAGTTCTGTTTATTTCGGAAAAAAACTCCGTTGTCACTCCTTTGAGAGCAGGAACGATGTAACAATAAGGAATTGGAGGGAAGATATTTCTGAGAATTATGAACCATCTTCAAGACAACGAGACGTTCTTGTTCTGCTACCTTGCTCTGCGAAGAAGCCCTACAGACTCTCTCAAAGCCATTCTAGATTCAGACGGGCAATTGGAAACTCACGTGCCCATGAGGTAATGGTAACAGCTCCTTTGGGACTAGTTCCGAGAGATTTGGAAGACTTGTGGCCCGCTTCACACTATGACATTCCAGTTACCGGAGATTGGGACGAAGATGAATTATCAATAATTAGGAGTATGATTAGTAGACTAGTTGAAAGGGTCGGCTACTCTACAATAGTCAATCATTCTGGAATCGAATTACTTTTCGAAGACAAGAATGTTATTGATACTAGGATGGGTGGAAGCGCGGGTTCTAACGAATCTTTGGAAAGGCTACGGGATGCAATCACCTCATCATTCTCGGAAGAAGATGGTGGAGAAACCGATTTCAGTGTTAGAGATGAGAAGATGAGATCAATTTCCAGATTCCAGTTTGGTTCTGACAAATGGCTGGAAGATTGTCAAATTAGGGGAAGACCCCCAATTTTCACAATCACAAGGGATGGCGTGCAAATGGCAAAATGGGATCCTCGGAGAGGGAGATTCTTACTTTCCAAGTCAAGTCTGGAAACCATGAGGGGACTAAAACTCCTAAAATCGGTGGAAATCCACTCCGGATTGGACTGGGTTGGAGATATATTTCCAAGCATGATTGCAAGCCATGACAGATCAATTTTAGTCGGAGATGAGATTCTGGTGATTCAGGACGGGAAACTGATAGGATCTGCCAGAGCTCTTGCTCCTGGGTGGGAATGGCCCCTAGGTCCCGGCAAACTGGCAAAATCGAGACACAGACTCTGATCGTTCAGATCCAATTGATTTGGCGTAGCGGTTAAAGAGGGAGAGCAGGTCGCCCGGCTGCCCGAGGTATACATTTGTCAAGGATGCACAGTAAAGGTAAGGGTTCCAGCGGCTCTAGCAAGCCTCATTCTAAGGCCCCTCCAGAATGGTCAAATTCCGACAAGAAAGAGATAGAGGAACTCATTGTTCAACTATCAGATGAGGGTCACACAAACGCTTCAATTGGAACCATGCTAAGGGACAAGCACGGAGTTCCAGACGTTAGGCTAGTTACCGGAGAGAGAATATCCCAGACATTGGATAGGCTAGGCAAGTCTTCTGGCCTCCCAGAGGATTTGATGAGTCTAATGCGACGTGCCCTGCGCCTGATTGATCACCTCTCTCAGAATTCTAAGGACATCCACAATAGGAGGCAACTGGAACTTTGCGAGTCAAAGATTAGGAGACTTTCGAGATATTACAGGGAAAATAACCAGATTGACTCAGAATGGACATACAAGAGAGATCAACTAAGACTGATGGTCGAATAATCAGTAGTGATTTGTACCCGCATCCAATCGAAGGGGGGTGGAGCCTCTAATCGAGCAGGATATTTTCTCCCCAGTTAGAGATTCCATCCAAATTTTCACTAATGATGCAATCAGTAGAAGACAGCCGATTCTGTTAGTATCAGAACCAAATTTGGAAGGCTCCCTCTCCCTTGCCCCTATCGAAGCTGCTTTACTAGATGCTGGAATTCCATACAAGCGTAGATTTACACAGGATGATCCCGACTATTCTCCATTCATTAGAATCTCAGATGGCATGGGCAAGACAACAACAGATTCCTCCGGGCTGTCACTGTCTACAACCATTGTCGATGGGTTGAGGGGGAGATTAGGCGACTTCCGTAAGGGACCCCTCAGCTCAGTTGCTCAAGCACACGTTCTTGCTATGTCGTTAAACCCTCATAGTCCCAGACTTAGAAGGATGCGACCCTGGATTTTGTCTGGAAATTGGATTTATGGAGCCCTAGAAACAACATATGATCCAGTTTACTCCTCTCTGAGAGATCACCTTTCGACAGAGGGATCAATTCGAGTAATTCCAGTTACAGAAGTACCAAATCTTAATTTCAATAATTATTCATGGCTCGAACGAAGTGAGATAGAGGACGCATGTAGTAAATGGAACAATTTAGAGTTAGAAAATCGTGAAATAATCATGGGAAACCTGGCTAGGCCTGTTCTAAATTCTAGCATGCCTTCTACAGCAAGGGTCGAGGAATTGCTTTGGCACTGTGTTCTCGGATCTGGCTGGGAATCAGATTTAGCATCTCAAATCAGTATGGCCCAGTCTAATTGGGAAAATTTCACCCCAATCAAGGCAGCTTCTATTGTCGCCGACTCTCTCGTCTCTTTAGGAGAAATGAGACTATTCGATCCGGAGAATGCTACTACACGCTGAGCATTCAATCCTTAGTGGCCTAATGTCCGACTCCACTGGATTCCTTTTCCCGCATGACGGGCACTTTACCCTCCCTCCCTTCTTCGAATTTCTCTGACTATCGCCCTCTTCAATAACTGGTGAAATTATAGCAGCAGGGAAAACCAGTAATACACTTGAACCGACCACTCCGAGCACAATTGGCATAGGTAGTCCAAACCAATATATCGACAGAGAAAGAATCCCCAACACGCCAATCATGATCATACTCGGAACCCTGGTTCTCCTTTTCGTCAGTGCCATCCCTATCCCCAAGGCCAAGCAAAGGGCGAAAACAGAAATCATTGCTGAAATTAGTGGGCTGAATAGGAGTGCATTTTTCGCTTCAAAATCAAGTCTAAAATCAGTATCAGATTCTATGTCGGACTCATCCAAAGTTAGTATCTCCATTACAATCCATCTTCTATGTGTATAATCGACGTCTCCATTGTCCAGATTCACCCCATCGAAACCTGAAAGCATCCCTGTCCTAATCTCGAATGAAAGATCAACCCTTTCCCAGAAATCATATCCATCTGGTCTGATAAAATCCTCAATCAGAGTTTGCCTTGAGTCTCTTTCTACACTGTAACTAGACTCAATATATATGGAAATCTCATCTGAGTTGAAAGCCCTGGATGGACCTAAATCTATACTTACCACCAAAGGCCCAAATTCAGTGACAGGATCAACTCCGAAGACAGATTCAGAATTGATCCTTAGCCCTTCAGATAGAAATGACTTCAGAGCAGACTTTGAACCCCTCAGGTGACTCTCCAGTGCAACCAGCTCTGTATTGTCTACTCTGGCATTTGACTTCTCTGATTGGCTAACAGTATCTGAAACTGTATTCAGATTCCTCCACCAGCTATACGCTCCTAGGCTCTTATTCCCAATATTGTCAAGACCCCATCTCATCCACTGTGACATGGCACCATCAAGGGTAATCGTAGTCTTCCTCTCTATGTCATTGCCATCATATTTGCAATTTACTTCAACCATTAGGTCCGAACCTCCTGTCCGAGGAGGCTCCTCCTCGGGATACCAGCTATTGTCCCCTGTGTCCTGGCCAAGTGTGATCTCGTGGATCTTATCCGCTGTAATGACAAGTGAATCCTGCAGTGAAATCTGGAAGTCGGTTCGCACAGACCCTCCGTCGGAACTGCTTGGTTCCCAGACAAATGTCACATCCACCCAATCTTCATTGGAGTTGACTATAGGACTTTCAGAGATTTCGACATTCTGGACCATTAATCCACCAGTGGAACCAGTCCAAATCTTGTCACCGAATCCAGAAGTCAACCTTACTGGAAAGAAAACCAGGTTCCCCTTAACACTAGCTTCCCTAATTACAACTTTAACCAGTGGGAATGAGAGTGTAATCGCAGCATCAACCTCTTCAGCACCCCAATGGAAAACTATTCCAGATTCACTACCAGGATTGGAGAAAATCAAACTCCTCACAGAAAAGACGACCTCTATCTTCTCGTTTTTCGAGACTTCACCACCTTGTACTTCTATGTCTACTTGAAGCTCTCCAGATTCAGAAAGGTAGACAGCGGGCAATTGTGAAGAGCTTTCGTATGTGTTCCCGCCCACCTTGACGACTACGGTAGCATTGGCCGATACTCCAGCAGAGTCGGACACTTCGTATGGGATTGAGAAGGTCCATGTCCCGGAAGAGTAACTCCCTGCCTCTCCCCACTCAATCATCCATGAGCCAATTTCTACCTCTCCAAGAACGGATGATGTCACTTCGACGGACTTCCTTTCCTCTAAGTCTGATTTGAATGGGGTCAGTTGTCCGCTACCCGGATCACCGATAAGGAATAAGTCAAACTCATCCGGAGATTCGCAGCAGCCATTGATCTCCGTAGCTTGGGTATTGATTGGTGAGAAAATCACCATCACCATCATCGCTGAAAATATGGCTACTTGCCTTGCTCGGGAACGGCCCACGTCACTCTGATTCATATCGTACCCTTCAATGCGACGCAATTAATGGAGGAAAATTACGTTCTTGCCGACAATAATTTACAACTCGACTAGTTGTGAAGCCAGACCAATTCTGCTACTTCGTTGTTAATCTTAACAAGCCTAGCGAAACCGACTCTCTCGAACTGGTAGACTTCTCCGACACTCAACTCAAAATCCTCAATCACCCCCACCAATTCCCTTACTCCCTCTCCTTCTGGAACAAACATCTTTGCTTTCCTAGAAATTTCTTCAGGGAGCCAATGGATGATTGGCCGATCATCGCTTCTTTCTCCACCTTCAATCTCTGCTATAGAACCATCAATTTCAATGTCAGCAAAGTCCTTCAAACGCAATTTTCCTTGAATTAAATCACTCTTCTGAATTAAAATCAAATTTCCTACTCCCCATTGCCTCATTCCAGGGATTAATCCGTCCGGATGCCTAGCAATACTCGCTTCCGAGAAGGTTCTTTCACTATGAATTTCAATTGAAACAGGATCGGAAACGAAAAACCGCCTTTCGCTACAGCCATCAATATTCTTTGAATTGAACGTCTCTAAGGTTTGCATTGAAATCGAAATATCCTTCTGAGATAGACCAATTTCACTCCAAAGAGAAATTAGAGATTGAGCCTTAAAGCCTCTTCTCCGTAGAGCCCTTAGGGTAGGTAGACGAGGATCATCCCAACCGTCAAATTCCCCATCTGCGATTGAAGACGCCATCCCCGATGTTGAGAACCCACCAAATTCGTGAACTTTCACCCTGCCCCAGTAAAGAGTCTCTGGGTATTCCCAACCAAAGTGTTCGTACAGGAGCTTCTGTTTCCTCGTACTATCCATTAGGTCCTTGCCTCTAATTATGTGCGTAACTCCCTGTTTGTGATCTTCTACTGCACTTTGGAAATCCAACAGGGGCCATACTTTGTACTTCTCCCCAACTATTGGGTGAGGGGAATGCTGAATCCTAAGTGCCGGCCAGTCTCTAAGGGCAGGGTTTGGCAGACCCATGCTCGTCTTTACCCGTACTACGGCGCCACCTTCGACTATTTCGCCAGAATTCATTTTGCCCCAATCTTCCAGACTTTCCGCAGTTTCCCTTTCCCTGCACGGGCAGTCTGATTTCCCTTCTCGGAATTTGCGAAACTTTTCAGCCTCACACCGACATACATATCCATGCCCCCCCTCGATCATCTTCTTCGCTTGTTTGAGATAAATTGGCATTCGTTCACTAGCTCTAATGACAATGTCAGCCCTCCTGCCCGACAACCATTCGAAGTCCTCCTCGATCCATCTGTAAGCTTCTAACAAAGGGGGTTTTACTCTGGTATCGGTGTCATCGAACCTGAGAACTATTTTCCCATCGTATTTTTCCGCATAACTGGAATTAATCACGACTCCTCTTGAATGCCCAATCGACAACGGCCCATTTGGGTTAGGTGCAAATCTAAGAACAACCTTGGAAGTATCACCTGGGAGGTCGCGCAAGCCTTCTTTCTTCTGATGCTTCTCCCTTTCCAAAGCATCTGGATCGATACCTTCCAACTCTGCTGTAACTGCTCCCAATCCTTGTTGTTTTGCCAATGAATTAGCCTGTTCTACTTCGTAATCAATCAGATTCATCAGACTCTTTGCATGAGGTCGAAGTTCGGTTCTTTCTGCCAATGCCCTCCCCAGGACGCTCCCTGACTTGCCCTCTCCACCATATTCTATGGCATTCTGCAATGCATATTTCCTAATGGTCTGAATGACATCGGGATCAAAGCCGTCGCTATCTACCATGTTTATCGAACAAACCAGCCAATGATTACATTTCACCGTTCTTGCTAATTCCATTCGTCAAGGGCGGATTGAACCCCACCCGGGGTTCCAATGGACCTTGATGGAATCGGCGTTCGATGATGCATCATCCATGCTCTATCGACATTTTTCCACTTTCTTCTGAGGCAATCCGGAAGGAGGTCCTTCCTGCAAAGAACTTCAATTGCAGTCTTTGACTTTGGGTCCGAGGGATATCCTGATCCCAGGTCAATCCCCAATTCTTGTGATAACTTATCCATTGCCCAATCCCTGTTCACTTTGGCAATAATGCTGGCCGCACCGGTTACCACATCATCAGAGTCCATTCGATGCTTGGAGAAAATCTTCCAATCAATCCTCTTGTTTGTTAAGGAAGAAGACACATTCCTGCCAAAACGTTCGGCATCTACATCACAAGCATCTAGAAAAATGCTGTATTCTAATGAATTCTCTGCAACCTCTTCAATTGCGTCTGAAAAGGCCAACACCTCCAGAGAATTCAGGGTTCCTGATTCCATCCATAGATCAATTCTCTCCGCATCGCAGTTTATCACACCGATCTTCCAACCTCTAGATTCTGAAATGTTGATGATTTCAGAGTGAATTGTCTCTCTCTTTTGTCTGGTCAGATTCTTTGAATCATCCACTCCAATTTCCGTCAGAATTCCCCTGTCCTCGATTGGGATAGAAATCGCACAAACTACCATGGGCCCAATGGCAGGCCCCCTCCCTGCCTCGTCAACCCCTATGTGGTAGGCTCCCATTACACTGCAGCGACAACAATGGTTATGAAAAATCCTGCTTTTTGACTTGAAATGGGGAAAGCATCATTCGTACGTTCGTCGCTCACAGGACATGGGACCGATATGGCCCTTCAAGAAGAAGAAACCGGCAAAACCGGCTATTTCACGAACAAATTACATGAAAAACGTGGTTGAGTACGAGAAAAAATCCGGAAAGAAAGAAAGTAAGGATGATGATAAAAGCCATCTGAAGAGTAAGAAGTTCTTGGACGCAAAGAAGCTTTTGTCATCAAAGGATAAGGGTGACTAGGAGAGGGGGTCAGGGATAAGAGAACTCACTACTTCTAGGTCAATTTCTCCGGCCTGAATTGGAGATTTTATTCCAAATTTACCACTCACTTCGGGATCAATTTCCCCGAATTCACCAATGCTCCTTCCATTGATCATAATGTGGCTACCTCTGCCGGTAATCCATGGTCCATGCCCTGGTTCGGTAGGCAAGAATTCTACATGGTCATCTCCAGCAACCAGGTCTCTTATCAGGGCCTGTGCTATCCCCTTTGAGGCAGTGAAACCACTACCAACCTCCGCACACGTCCAAGCCCCTCTTTTACAATTATTGAATTCCCTCACAACGGCCCCTAATTCATACACTCTCTGAGGCAATTCGTGATGCCTATTTGCAGCAAGCAATCTTAGTAGAGAAGGTAGAATATATTGCCTCAGAACAGTGTGATCCGATGTAATTGGATTGGAGATAAATGCCACTCCATCTTCTTTTGGCCATCTCATGATTTCGAATTGGTCTCTCTCATTCGAAAGAGTCAGGCTTTGCACTTCTTGAAGTCCGCAGGATCTCATACTTTCTCCAAACCGCCTATCCAGATTAGAAGAATCAAGTGGGATTGCATCGAGATGTGTCCTCGACAAAATTTCTGGTAGATTTTCGAAACCATGTCCTATTGCAATATCTTCTACGACATCAATCGGATGCATTATGTCACTCCTCCATCTTGGCATCGAAATAATGTGCTCAATCTCTCCCACAACACAGTCAGCCCAACGTCCGCGTTCATTGGGCCCATCAGTCACGGTTTGACTTCCCTCCAGTTTCCCGCCCATCTTCGCTATTGAACGAGCTAACTCCTCCGACCCCAATTCTAAGCCCAGAATTTTCCTAATCAGACTCTCTGGAACTCTGTGTTTTCGCGGATTTCCGTTCGGTACTCGGACACATTCTCCATTCGAGTCAGATATTTCGATACTCTCAACCTCTCCTCCTCTTTCTGACATCGATAGACACACAAGTAGCAGACAGGATTCACAGGACCTAGCGTCCCAACCCGTTACATCGATGAAGAAATCCTCAGTTCCCTCGTGAACAGTTGTATGGTTGCCATTAATTATTGGTGGAAAAGAGAGGACCATATCTTCAGAATCCAGTATCACTGGGAAACTTTCCATCCCTTCCATTATGTGGGAATATTCTATCCCTTTCGGGTGTTCCTTCAGAATATCTTCAATTGTCATCTCCTCTGAGCAGGCAAGTGGCACGAAAGAGAAATCCGACGGGGCAGTGATCACCCTAAACGGGGGTTTCAGAGAGTTTAGGTCATGGACCCCTATTGATGCGAATTTCCTCTTTCTCCCCAGTGTCATGTGTAACTTTTCTTGGTGATCCATCAGTGATTGAATAAAATCTTCTTTTTCTTCTGGATTAGACCCAGTATTAACGCCCCTGACTACTGCGCCCATTACTATCGGCCTGACATCTTTCAACTCTGGGGCGACTGAGAGTTTGATTTCGCCCTGAGATACCGGCAAGCCAACCCCCACTTCGTTTGTTGATAGGAATGAACGGGAAGCTCTTGCAATAGTCTCATGGCTGAGAAGATCAGGCCGATCCGGAAAAATCTCGACTTCTATTGAATCCTCATTATTGCTATCTACAGGGCAACCCAATTCCGGCAACCATTCGGTCCATTCCCCAGGAAAATGCCTAGACTCGTGAATATTCTGGATGTAACTGAGGACAGAGTGTTTGAAGTCTAAAGTAGGAATTTTCTCACCTCAGATCTAGCCACATCTTTAGGGGGCGATCATATCCAACCAACCTCAGGCCAGAAATTGCAGCTGTATCGAAATCGTTGGCTCGAAGGTTTCTTCTCCCTATCCGCTCAATCCTATCCACGCCGATCTCTCGCATCCAACCACGGATTCCCATTGTTAACTCATTGATCTTTTCATTCAAGTCACTTTCAGGACAAGGCGAGACTAATGCCGTACATCCTGAAGCAACAGCAATAATCAGGTCCTTAGCAACAGGCTCGTGCAAAACCTCAATCATCACAAATTTCCCTGTTTCACTCATGCCCATTGCCTTCGAAGCTAAACCAATCTTTGGAAGTGATGAGGCTAGACGAGATCCGCTCCTAGTTGCACAGTTCACTATTGCTCCATCTAACTCCAAGTCCATGACAAGCCGGAAAAGACGCTCTATCCTGCCAATCCTGCCTCTTAGTAATATTATCGAACTTTCAGACATCCTACTCCGAAGTGAAATAATCATCGCTTCTATTTCCGCGTCATTAAGTCCCGGGAAGTCCGTGATGTCAAAAACAACACCCGAGCAATTTCCCACATGATCGATGGCCTCACAGAATTCATTTTTCCCAACTAGCAACAAGTCGTTATCTCTTGATTCTGTTCTGACTATTGCTGGCGAATCAATTCCCTTCCACCTTTCAGAACCCATTGTTGTTTCGCAAGTCATAATCCAGGGTATTTTCAATAGTGCACCTCCAGAATCTGACCCATCCTGTACAAGAAGAGTATAGTGGTCTAGGGGTGCATTATTCGATAAAGAGTCCTCATTTGGATATAGTGAAATATTTTCAAAACCCTCAGAGATGAAAAATTTTGCCTCCTCAACGCTTGGAAAGGCATCCCCAGCAGGCTCTAGAACCAAAGCATCATCATTCAGGGACAAACCCATGGGGTCTAGCAGTTTTGAGAATTCAGAAATCTCAGATTTCTTTATTGATCTCATTTGGACCCCATCCGGCGGAGGCGGGCAACTGCCAGAAATGATGACTCTACCTCCAGTCATTCCTATCCCGGGCTCTGAACCAACCGAACCCATCACCACTATCGAGCCGCCGGACATCCCACAGCCCAGGCGATCGCCTGAATGACCCCTGACTAGAAGAATCCCTCCAGCCATAGAGTGTCCCGATTCATCGCCAGTCGACCCCTGGATTGAAATCTCCCCACCATTCATTGCGAATCCCGCCTTATTGCCAACGTCTTTCTCTACAACCGTCTTTCCAGAAAGGTGAAACGCTCCGAGCATTGACCCGCAATCCCCCCTAAGGGTCAAGGTCCCACCTCTATTTGCCGCTCCAACACAATCGCCAAGGGATCCAAGACACAGTACTCTCGCTCCCTCAGGCAAGTGAGTCATTACTCCAAATTCTCCGTCCTTTGGCCTCTCATCCCCGGCTCGACCCCAGCCTATCTTTACAGGTCGCCCCTGCTCTAATGCCTGCTCGACATACCTGTCCAGGTCATTGTTGAGCTTCAAACTCTTATTGACAATATCCCTCAAACCATCGCCCCCTGCATTACTCTAGTATACAGAAAGAGGCGACTCATTATTGACTCTTGCCGAATTCGCTATGTTCATAGGCATCCTTCA
>CAYFGC010000005.1:0-31577 GCA_964342625.1 uncultured Candidatus Poseidoniales archaeon
GCAACTCATGAATCACACTGGGCCAGTGCACCTTCTTTGTGGTGACAGCCGGAAAGCCTTGGGATAGATCGAATCTCATTTGGTGACCAAACACTGAAATTGTCCCAGTACCAGTCCTGTCTCCTTTGCCAGCTCCTTCATCAAGAATTCGCCTAAGTAGGTCGAGATACTGCTCCATTACCCTCGGCTGTGCAAGCAGGTAGTCCATCAAGAATGCGCTAAGGGGCGCCTCTAATTTTCTGTGTCTCAATAAACTGGTCTGCGAACTTCCTGTAGAGTACCCTCATGGAATCATGCCTCTGCTCGACCGGTAGATCCGCAATTTCATCCACCCAATGGTCGTCGATTCCTCCTCCTTGTGGGTGCTGTGCCCACTCGGCGAAAGTAATTGGGTCATCGACAATAAGATCGATCCTCTTCCAGGGTTTTGGAAATTTGCTTCCTGGGGGCATGAATTCTCTAGCCCCAATTGACATAGTTACCGGAACCACTGGAACATCGGGGAATCTAGCTGCAAGCCTTGCGAAACCCGTCTTAGCAGGCTGAAGCATGGGTGGCGACTCTCTCCTCGATCTGGTGCCTTCTGGAAAAATACCCAGGCATCGGCCACTATCTATGACATCAACAGCCCTAGCCAAGGCATCCCTGCCTCCATCATCTCTGAATGTCTCTATCTGCCCCGTTGAGATCATAACAAATCTGTTTGGCTGCTTGTCGAAATGACCCTCTTTTGCCATGAAATGTATTGGTCTCTGAGAAGCGAGAATCTTAATGAAAGGATCTAGATTGCCCAGGTGATTGCCGCAGAAAATAGCCGCCCCTTTCATTGGGACCTTGTGCACGCCTCTAATATGTACATTTGTCATTGTCCTTAGTAGAGCAGGTACGTACTTCTCAAGAAACCTGTAGATTAAGGGAGTGGAGAACTTCTCACCAGTTCCATCTAGTCCGACCCATGAGGATATCTTCTCCAATGACTGCTGCGAAAGACCCATGCCCCTCGCGAGTAGTAACCAGTTTCATAGTTTGCAGTTGAATATGTTGAATAAGCAAAACAACCAGAGAAGGTCATGGTGGGGAGAATTGCTTCACTGCTCGCATCGGCATTGATTTGCCTGCCTCTTCTTGCCCCTTCAGTCGCAGGTGAATGGGGCACTGATACTTGGCTGTCAAGTGTGATCGCCGAAGAACGCCTACATAGCGGCGATGAGTTTGGCTGCCATGGATACGAGGGTGTTGATACAACTGATGAGACTTGGGTTATTGCAGCTTGCAGGGAATATTTGGAAGGTCAGACCAACTCTTCAAGATGGGGCAAAAATCCTATTTCTTTCGGAATGGACTCAGAGGTAATAGGCTCAGAAGTCGGGGAATCTCTGAAAAGCTCCGGTTTTCAAATCGTAGGAGATAAGGTAAAAGTGGCCCCAGAAGGACTGAACATAGCAATTAGCAATGGAGCCAGTCTGGAGAAGGGAGTAGCGGATAAGGACCTGATTGATTCTTCAGAAGAAGATTCTCTCGTCAGCGTCCACTGGAGGGCTCGGATAGGTGATCTACGAGTACGTGAGGACAAGGATGTAATCTCATGGTTAGAAGAGCAACCTGTTTGGTTCACGACATGGGGTGAGTGGCACCAACATCGAGCATCGGGAAATTCTACTTCTGCATTACTGGACGGTTCAACCATCACCATCGATTCCTCTTCTCAAAAGATCGGTATCGACTCGTGGATGGTTCCGGGAACGGTGATGGTTGAATTCGATTCTACTGTGGTAGATGTAAAGGACTCAATGGGCCACTCCATGCCATTGCTAACTGGGAGTGAACGGAAACTCGTTGTGGGTTGGCGTAATGTGGATGGGGGGATTATTGTCACCCAAAAACCCAACACTACAGTATATGTTGAGTTGGATAATGATGCTGAACAAATAGAAACTACGCCGATGACCACATTCAACGACCTGAACTACTCGGTAACGATTGTCGGCCATCATACAACCAATCTTTTCAGATGGACACAGGATTTCTCTGGTACAGAATTAACTTTCACGTGGTTAATCGAGAGGCCGTTTAATGATGAAGTGGGTTGGAAATTGCCCCTATTCGCCCTAACAATGCTAATTGCAGTACCAATTTCTATAGTATATCTGCTAAGAACAGACCAATTCTTTGGTACTAGGAATCAGGATCACTGATCAAAGGCCCTTCGATTTCTACGCCCTCCCGAATCATGCGAGACATTATCCTCCGCACGGCATTCGAAGAAAGAGCCTCAGGAGGGTGAACCCCGGGTGGAAGCATATAGGGGTCCCTGAGCCACTCTTCAACGCAGCATACAGTTACCAGGCCAGTGGCCCTAGCCATGGAATGCCCATCATCGCCACCATGATCTTGCACCCGCCAAGTCATTTTACGTCCATCATGTCCCTCAGCGAAAACTTCCATCCAAGTGAACTCAGGAATTTTTTCGTTATATTGCCACTCAGACGTGAGTCTTTGAACGTCTAATTCACCCGACTCTCGCTCATCAATGAACCTTTGAATATGTCCAGGCCACCTTACTGTATACTCCGATAATTCTACAGCAGGAATTGTATCTAGGACGCTCCTTAGGCCATCTGTTAGGAACGCCTCCATCTTACCCTTCTCCGGTACATCGATTTCGTGCCTCTCAGAGAGTGCCGGCAACATCACTAGTTCCGAATCCCTGATTACCCTCGCAGGCCTAGTATACTCAGCAATCACGTCAATAGGTGAAAATGGCGCCATGTAGTTCCAACCTCCCGTAGGCCCAGATGGGTTTCCTCCAACCCTAACTTCTCCATTTCTCAAAGGGCCCATTTCCCTATAAGCCAATGAAAGGAGCATGTTTGATAGGCCGGGCGCAATTCCAGTATCCCACAGTATTTTGGCGCCGTATTCTTTGGCCTTATCCTCATCTCTGTCTGGAGTGAACTCGCTGAAACTTAGATCAACAGTTCTCCATGGTAGCTCTGCTAGTGACGTTGTGCTAGAATGCCCGATGTCACCAGGTAGCATATTGACCACAATGTCATTATCCGGGTCGAATGTAATGCCGTCCCGTGATGAAACTAGATCCAACATCAAATCTATCGGGTCCTCATCGGGCTCTAGATGATGAATCTCAATGCTGGGAATCCCCATTACACGATATGGCTGGGGATCATAGGCATGTACAGTAAATCCCGACTCTGCGAACTTCGTTGCGACATAGGAACCTACTAGACCAACACCGAAGCAGTGTATTGCCGCCATGACTCTCGGGATGCGGGTGTGTTATTCGTTCTAACTGTCCGTTATTATTTTTGCAAAAAATAGCGATGCCTTGATTGGGTGCAATACATGCCGCATTGCATGGATAAGGCCGGAAGGATAGACCCGTGGTCATCCGAGCAATCAACTGACTATGCCCGAATAGTCAGTAAGTTCGGACTGTCTTCAGTTGACCCCAACTCCCTGCCAAATCCAGGGATGTTGCATCGCAGAGGCATAGTCTTCGGTCACAGAGATCTCGATGTAGTAGTTGACTGCATGAACGTAGGTGATCCATTCGGAGTGCTTACTGGATTGATGCCCAGCGGTAGGATGCACCTTGGGCATAGCATGGTAATCGAACAAGTTAGATGGTTCCAGGAACAGGGCGCGGACGTTACAGTTGCCGTAGCTGATCTTGAGGCCTTGGCAACTCGTGGAACTTCGCTAGCAGAGGGTCGCGACACGGCTCTACGCGAATACGTTCTCAACTACGCCGCCTTGGGACTTGATCCAGATAACACAAATGTCTACTTTCAGAGTACTAGACCCTCAGTTCAGAGGTTGGCATTTACACTGGGACAGAGGACGAACCTCTCGGAATTTGAGGCAATCTATGGTTTCAACGGAGAAACAAACCTGGCACATGTGCAAGCACCAATGGTGCAAGTTGGGGATATCGTGCACCCTCAGATGGACGATTTTGGAGGTCTAAGGCCTATCGTCGTTCCTGTGGGAGTGGATCAGGACCCTCATCTGAGGCTGACTAGGGACATTACTCAGAAAAGTAACTGGTTCAATGTAAAGCAAAGAAAGTCAGGAGGCCTAACCGTGGCTCTCTCTATTCAGGATGTAAATCGCTCACAGTTGGGAGTTTCGGATTCAGGGAAGGTCGACATGTCCTCAAGGACGTCTATGATGTCAAATCTAGAATCATCAATCTTAGATTTAGGATTCTCCGATATCAAAACAAACCCCAAACACGGTACAATCGAGATTCCAGGAGCAACACTTGCCGATAAATTCCGTATTAGAATGAAATTGCTTACTATGGAGAGAATTATGGGCGGAATGGGCCTCTTGCCCCCAAGCTCAACATACCATAGATTCGCCGTTGGAATGACTGGCGACAAGATGTCTTCATCTAAGCCTGAAAGTACCATTTTCATGGATGACGATATAGAAGCAATGTCGAAGAAGGTCAAGAGAGCTATCAGCGGCGGACAGCCGACAGTAGAGGAACATCGAAGGCTCGGAGGGGACGTGTCCAAGGACGTAGCCTTCCAATACTTGCAATTTTTCTTCGAGCAAGATGACAATGCATTGCATGAGGTACAGAAAGAATACGAAAGTGGCAGGTTACTGGCGGGTGAGGTAAAGCAACTGTGCATCGACAGAGCTACAGAATGGTTGGCCGAACTCTCAGAGAAGAGGGTACAGTGGGAGGATAGAGTAGACGAGTTCCTGGCACCCGATGCACTCTAGCCGAGGTCGAATACCGGTATCTCTGGTCCCGTTTCCAAAACTTCTTTCTCTTCATCCCTCAATTCCCTTGAAATCGCTTCTAGATGGATAATTTGACTCCTCCCCCTGGGATCTAGTAACTCCACACTGACCTCGGCAGATCCATCCTTCACCATTTCCAAACTTTCCAGGATTTGCAAAGCGGTTTCAGTAACCCCCGCATCTTCATCACCTCTGATAATCGTCTCTATGGCATTTTCGAACCGTTTAATCACGCCCTCTATGTTTGTCACATATCCACTAGATGAGCCGCCAGGAGAAACTTCCAAGTCGAGTTCAGGTATCCTTATCGTACATGAAGACGATCTCACAACTCTAGCCATCGTCTTCTCGCTATCATCGACAAGAAGTGAGGAAAATCCCGGTTTTTCTCCATCTGAGGGTATGAAATCTGTGTGCTTCCACCCGCAAGAGCCGCACAAGACTGTGATTTGCGTGTGTTCGCCGAAATATGGAATTTCGTCGTTCATCGCTAGCATCGTCAAATCCTCTGCGCCGCCACATTGCGGACAGGGAGCATCCACCTTACTCTGCATGAGTCACTTCACCCTGGCACTTTCGAAAGTTGGAGGAAGTAGTAGTAGTCTTGAATTGCCGAGTCGTACTAGCTGTCCACGCATGTCTCCTTCCACGAATTCTTGAATTCTGCCTACTGCCAATTGCAATTCCATGTCCCTAGTCATCAAACCAGTCATTTCTACGATAACAATATCTCCATCAGAGATCCAATCCATGAGTTGTGCAATGCCAGTCACGTCCTCAAGTAATGCTCTATGAACAATCACATCGCCCTGTGTCCTTGGAACAGGTGCGTGGACATATTTCATCCCTAGGTCGTGATAGGGCTCTCCGGGTTCTATGGAACCGGAATTTTGATCCGAAATACTGGGCATTTCAACCCATTTGGGACCATCGTCTTCCGAGTTCACGTCATTTCGACATTCATTTGACCCTTCATACCTTCTGCAATGGCGGAAATTATCTGTACATTGTAATACAATTCTTTCAGCCCCACCTCCCGTCGCATTGATAAGGGGTCGATTTTAGTCAATATCACTGGCAACTCCGCCGGTGATAATTATGGACGCAACAACTTCCGCAATCAAGACTGGCACCAGTACCGTTGGCATTACTTACGACGGAGGTGTTGTTGTTGGCGCGGACCATAGGGCAACAATGGGACATTTCATTGCAAATAAGTCCGTTCAGAAACTATTCAGGATATCCGATAACATTGCACTAACTACTGCCGGACTGGTTGGGCATGCTCAGTCTCTATCACGAGTTCTGGCAGCTGAATTGAAGTTGTACGAACTAAAGAGGGACACGCCAATGACTGTCAAGGGTGCAGCGACGTTCACCGCAAACATTCTTTCAGGCAGGCCCCACTACGTTCAGTTGCTAATTGTCGGTGTCGACCCCTCTGGTTCAAGTGTCTACAGCATCGACTCAGCTGGCGGTTCTATTCCTGATGTTTACTGTGCCACCGGCTCAGGAAGCCCGTACATGTACGGGGTTCTAGAGGATCAATTCCAAGAGGGAATGACTAAACAGCAGGCTTTGGCAGTGGCAGCAAAGTCCCTGCTCGCATCAGCACAGAGGGATGCAGCAAGTGGAAATGGGATGGATCTAGCCTATATCACCAATGAAGATGGTTTCACGCAATTATCCGAAGACGAAGTCAGCGAGCTTCTCTCTTCGCTTTGATCACATTCCCGGCCTAGCGCCGACTTGGCCTGGTTGCCTGAGGAAAAGAGGAGGAACTATGAGACTGACACTACCTGAGATTAAGAGGAAGATTTCCAAGCTGATTCCTGATGATATTGATTCAGAAGTGACCTTGGAAGCAGGTTCGATAGCAATAATTACCAAGCAACCCGGAAGGTTCTCAGGAGGTTCTGAGAGTCTTACCGTCCGCATTGCTAAGACTATCAAAAGAAGAGTTGTTGTGAGGCCACATCCAGATATTCTTGCTGATGATTCCGCGGTTCATGATGCCGTAAATCGAATTATCCCTCCCGAGGCAATGGTTAGGAACACGTGGTTGGATCCTGCATTATCAGAGGTTATTCTGGAGTGTGATGACCCCTCTTCAGCAGTAGGCCCTAAGGGGGCACATATCAATGCCCTCAGGGACGAGATTGGCTGGCTGGTTAAAGTCGAACGTGCCCCTGCGAGGGAAAGTCGCACTCAGCACGACATACGCCGATACCGAAAGGAGCTTGCAGATGAGAGGAAATCGCTCTTGAAGAAATTTGGAACTAGGATCTACCGTCCCCAAAGACCCGGTGAGTCTTGGGTACGGGTTTCAGCACTTGGATCTTACAGGGAGGTTGGAAGAGCTATGCATCTCGTAACTACAAATGAGTCGAAGGTTCTGGTCGATGTCGGTGCCAAGCCTACAAGTAACCAAAATGAGGTTCAGCCATTTTTTGCAGCACCGGAACTTCTCCCATTGGACAATTTAGATGCAGTGGTAATCACCCATGCCCACGTAGACCACATTGGCATGCTACCTGTTCTTTTCAGGTATGGTTACAAGGGCCCGGTATACTGTACACCCCCTACTCGTGATCTGATGACACTTCTGCAGATAGATTACATCAAAGTCTCTCAAGCAGAGGGGAATGAAGCGCCATACTCCAAGGCAGATATTCAAGAGTGCATTAAGCACGTAGTCGATGTCAACTGGGGTGACAAGACCGACATTGCGCCAGATGTCAAGATGACGATGGAGAATGCCGGGCACATCCTCGGTTCTTCAAGCGTTTACATGCAGATAGGAGAGGGCAAGTCAGAACACAGACTACTGTTCTCTGGAGACATCAAATACGAGAAATCATGGTTGTTCGATGCGGCAACTGTCCGCTTCCCCAAGGTTGACACACTGGTAATTGAATCCACATATGGGAGCCCCCAGAGTATCCAACCAACAAGGCAGCAGGCCAGCCAGGAGTTACAGGACCTTGTCACGGACACATTGAACCGGAAGGGGAAGATATTCTGCCCGGTATTCGCTGTCGGTAGGTCTCAAGAGGTTATGTTGGCAATTGACGAACTCTTCAAGTCTGGCAAAGTTCCCCCCGTAACGGTTTGGCTTGATGGAATGATTAGCGAAGCTAGCGCCATCCACTCCAGCCATCCTAATTTCTTGAACAGGGAATTGAAGAAGAGTATGCTCAGGGGAGGGGATCAGAATCCATTCAACTCCTCATGGTTCAAGCAAGTAGATTCGCGCGAGTTGCGCGAGTCGATTCTACTGGATCCAAGCCCCTGCATAGTACTAGCCACGAGCGGAATGATGACCGGTGGGCCAATAATCGAGTACCTGAAGCACTGGGCACCCGAGCCAGGAAATACACTTTGCTTCGTTGGCTACCAGGCTTCCGGTACTCTGGGACGGAGACTTCAGGAGGGTCACTCCCATGTCCCATTGATGGACAAGGGTCAGACGTTGATGCTGGATGTAAATTGCAACATGGTAATCATTGACGGATTCAGCGGTCACTCGGACAGGAACCAATTGATGGACTACGTCTCTGCGTTGAACCCCACCCCGAGGAAGATCATCTGCCATCATGGCGATCCACAGACTTGCAATGCCTTCAGGATGGGACTCCGCGAGAAGTTCAAGGTCCAGACTTATGCTCCTGCAAATCTCGAGACTCTACGGCTGTCTTGATTACAGAACCGGCACGTCGAAGCCAGCATCAGAGGGGTCTCCCACTGCTGCCTCCCGCTCAAATTCAGACTCATCTGTCCACTCGATAACTTGATCGGTCCCAGTATCGGAATCATTTCCGGTGGTCACGGCAAAACCAGCAGGGACTGGTGCCAGCAGGAGCATCGCCCAAGCTTCAGCAGTAATTGTCCGTTCTACAAACATTATTGCCAATGAGATTAGCACAAGCATCATGGAAAAGCCCAGAGCAACCCATCTAAGCCTCCTCATATCAACCCCTTAGAGGGTTTAGAAGTTCATCTTTGCCACGACAAAGTGATGAACCTGCATCATTGGTCTATTGCGTGAGCGTTGAGTGGCAATTGCGGAGATGCGTTTGCGGCCATTCATTCGGCTGTAAAGCAGATACATCGTGCAATTGCACTAAATGTGGAACAACCAACTCCAAAGTCATATCCATTTTTGCTGATTCCCGTCAGCTTGCCGATGCAGTATCAAATGCCAACATTCCTAGGGAAATAGCCAATGATATTTCGAAAAGAATTCAGTCTTTGGAAGAAAAATCGGCACGCTATATCGCCACTAATACTGGAAATATCCGATCGAGAACTATTCGAGCCATGCGCGAGGCCACAGATGAAGCAGGAATACTTACCATCGAGTCACTTGACAATGAGCTTGCAAAAATGGGGATTGACGAAACCACCTCGCAACATCTGATAGGTCAAGCAGAGTTGGACGGAATTCTTGTTAGAAATGACTCTGAAACATGGTCTTGGCTCCAGCAAAGTTCATGACGATTCGTCAACCGCACTCATTTCCTAGGGGCCTGTGGGTTAGTCTGGTCTATGCTTGTTGCTTTGGGAGCAATAGACCCTGGTTCGAATCCAGGCAGGCCCACCAAAACCAACGTTCCTAATGTTAGTCGACAAATGTCCGATAAAGGATTGAAACTATTGTAAATGAATTTTTATTGCGTCAATATCGAATTCCGATACAGCTACTCTCAAGGCCTCTTCTTTCGTAAACCATCTGGCCTCTTCGATTTCGTCATCCTTAGGGCAAATCTCTTGACCTCCCAAATCTGCATTACACTTGTAAGTGAACGACACCCAATTTATCCCTTCATCATTGAAGATTTTTGCCTGAACTATCGCCCCGTCTTCGCCATCACCCATTTTGTCTTGACTATTCAGTGGATTAGGTATTTCAATCACAAGCCCCAACTCTTCTAGAGCCTCCCTGACAGCTGCTTCCCGAGGATGCTCGCCATAGTCCACGAACCCCCCTGGAAGGGTCCAACAACCAGTGAAGAAACCTCTCGAAACTTTTGCCATCAGGACCTCCCCTCTGGGATTAATGATGACTACTTTACTCACTACCCTGTGAATAGTACGATAGACAGACTCCCTGGCTAATGGATCAACTGCGCTATCGCTTATCGTTGAGTCTTTCCAAGCCCAATTCTCAGGCCATGGGATTTCTGGAATCCCATATTTGACAATGTAATCTTTAGAATCTAGCCTAATTCTATTAGTTCTTCTCAGTTTCCATGATATCCCCATTGAAGACACTTCATCAGGCGTTGGAAGTCTAATATGGAATCCATTTTCAGATAAGCTCCGTCCCATCATAGGTATTGCAGGACCATTGCCATCTAGATCAACTAGTAGCAATTTCCCATCGTGTTCAAGATGAAGAAATTGATTATCCACGTTTTCATCCCATTCTCACTAATATCCCAGAATGGAACCTAATTGCTCTTTGTAGAATGAACCCGAATCTTGAAGACTCTTCAATTCGTGAGATTCTAACTCAAGCTCGATTATCCTCTCTACTCCATCTTTGCCCAAAACAACGGGGACCCCAATGTAGATGTCTTCCATGCCATACTCTCCATTCAGATATGTGCTGCATGGCAGTACTCTCTTCCTGTCTCCGAGAATCGCCTCAGCCATTATTGCAGCCGCACTGCCCGGAGCGTAGAAGGCACTGCCTTTCTCTAGCAACTTCACAATTTCTCCACCGCCGCTAGCTGTTCTTTCACAAATACTGCTCACTTCCGAATCACTAAGGAGCTGAGTTACCGGAATGCCATTTACCGTTGTGTACCTGGGAAGTGGTACCATCGTATCTCCGTGCCCTCCGAGAACCATTGCCTGCACGTCTTCATTGCTACATCCAACAGCCTCTGAGATGAAGTGAGTCATTCTAGCGCTATCCAATATTCCTGCCTGACCTACAACGCGGTTGTGTGTGAATCCAGTGATCTTCTGCATGTGGTATGTCATTAGGTCTAGTGGATTTGTAACCATTACAATAACTGAATCAGGAGCATGCTCCCTAATTCCCTTGCCGACCTGTGAAACGATATCTGCATTTTTACCTATCAGATCTTCCCTACTCATACCAGGTTGTCGTGGAAATCCTGATGTTACTACGACCACATCAGAACCCGTGATATCGGCATAATCTTTGGTACCTGTGATTCTGCCATCGTAATTGAGCACTCTTCCACCTTGACTCATGTCCAGTGCTTTCCCCTTGGCAAAGCCCTCGTAAATGTCTAGAAGAACAACTTGTCCGACGTTTCTTTCAGCTAAGACGAATGCGCATGTAGCACCGACGTTACCCGCTCCAATTACTGCAACCTTTCTTGCACCTGTTGTCATGCTCTCCCGCCTATGGCACTAGACTTAGCACTTTGCTGTGGAAACTTTGTGTGTCGTAGGAAGAATATTCAACAGATTGCGCTTGGTTTGTATGATTATTATGAATCGTCCTCTCGTAGCAATCGGTTTGGTTGCCTTCATTCCGACCATTTCTATACTTTTTACTTTGAATTATAATGATGATGAGACGACATCACAGATATTCTTTTTGGCTTGCAAATTGTGGCTACTAGTTGCACCGGCATACTGGTATTTACGTGTCGAGGGAAATGAAGTCTCGCGTTCGCCAGCTGACAAAGAGGGACTCGTAATGGCTGCAATCACGGGTATTCTAATGTCAGCAATAATTGTCCTGATGTGGCTAATCTTCGGAGATACCATAGATACGGATTCAATGCTAGCAGAAATGGAAACTACCGGTTTAACTGATATCCGAATTTACATTGCTGGGATGTTTTACTGGATTTTCTTGAACAGCCTACTTGAGGAATATGTTTTCAGATGGTTTGTTACTACTAAGGGCATTGATTTGCTTGGTAGCGAATTGGCAGCGATAATTCTGTCTGCCAGTCTATTCACACTTCACCATGCAATCGCACTGCATTACTTCGGTTTCGTTTGGTGGCAAACGATCATGGCTTCGTTTGGTCTGCTTTCCGCTGCAGCGATTTGGTCTTGGTTGTACATCCGACACAAATCAATTTGGGTTTGCTGGCTTTCTCATGCTATTTGTGATATCGCAGTTTTCGGAATTGGATATTTCATAATCTTCGGCTGAGGAATAGGTGAAATTTCCCAGCCGACGGTTTCAATAACGGCCTTCAATTGGATTCAAATTAATTCAGAGGTCGAATGATGAGATTAGGTGTGTTGAAGGAAATTGAAGGTGAGAACAGGGTTTCAATTGTCCCGGGCTCATTAAAGAAATTGAAGAAATTAGGCTTCGAAGTTGTAGTCGAGTCTGGTGCAGGTGAGATTTCACACAATAGCAACGAAGACTATGAGGTCGCTGGTAGCACCGTGTCCAGTAGGGACGATGCAATGTCTTGTGATGTTGTAGTATCAATTTCAATGCCTGATACATCCAATATTAAACCTGGCCAGATTATCGCCTGTGTATCTGATCCATTCAGGAATCCGACCAACGTGAAGAAATGCGCAGAGTCGGGAATTACCTTGATTAGCATGGATATGATACCCAGACGCCTTTCACGTGCTCAGGCGATGGACGTGAACTCTAGCCAAGATAACCTAGCGGGTTACAAAGCCGTATTACTAGGTGCAGCACATGTCCCCAGGGGAATACCGATGATGACCACTAGTGCTGGAACAGTACGCCCATCGAAATTCGTTATCATGGGTTCAGGCGTTGCTGGACTCCAAGCAATAGCAACTGCAAAGAGGCTTGGTGCTGTTGTATACGCATCTGATGTTCGTAAATCCGCTGCCGAACAAATAGAATCAGTTGGCGGTCGATTCATTGAAGTTGATGGGATGGATGATTTCGAGGACGAGTCCGGGTACGCCAAACCCCTAACTCCCGAATTTATTCAGAAAGTTAACGATACTGTCTGCGAAGTAGCAAGCGATGCCGACGTGATAGTGACAACAGCCAGAATATTCGGAAGACCGGCACCAATAACCGTTCCAAGCAGTGCCATTTCGTCATTTAAACCAGGCTCAGTAGTGGTAGACATGAATGCTGATGTCGGTGGAAACTGCGAGATGACAGTTCCCGGGGAAGTGGTGACGTCAGAGAACGGCATTACAATTGTCGGAACTAAGAATTTAGCTGGTGAGTTGGCTTCAACAGCAAGTATGCTATTCTCGAATAACATGACTACCTTCCTATCAACATTAGTTGACGATAACGCCCTTAGAATCGATATGGAAGATTCGATCCTTGTCGGAGCACCTGAAGGAGATGATTTCTATGTCGATGGTATGGGTGGAGTACTCCTGTGTCACGACGGAAAAATACATCCCAAGCAGACGAGATTGTCGGAGGTCGTTTCCAATGTTTGACGAGACCACACTAGTTGCTAGCATCACTGTTTTTGTCTTAGCAATTTTCCTCGGTTTTGAGTTGATTAGCAAGGTACCACCCACCCTACATACTCCTCTAATGTCAGGTGCAAATGCAATTTCAGGTATCACAATTGTTGGGGCACTGATACTTTCTAACGCCGAATTCAACAATGGAGATCCAGGTACAGCATCCTGGCTCGCTTTCATTGCTTTGGTTATGGCAACTATCAATGTTGTTGGCGGATTTATGGTTACTAACAAGATGCTAGAGATGATAGCAGGTAAGAAGCGCGGAGGTGGTAACTAATGGTGGACTCAGTAGTCTGGGATATAGGATACTTGGTCTCTGCTGCACTTTTTATTCTAGGTATTAAGCGCCTATCGAGTCCTAGAACTGCTCCTCAGGGAAACATGCTAGGTGCATATGGAATGCTACTTGCTGTACTCGTCACTCTTGTGAAGATGTTTACCGAGGAAGTAATCGGATATGAGTTGATTATTGGCGGGTTAGTGCTCGGATCAACGATTGGTTACGTAATGGCAACTCGCGTTGAAATGACTGAGATGCCAGAATTAGTCGCCCTATTCAATGGATTCGGAGGAGGTGCTTCGGCACTCGTTGCATTGTCCGAAGTTCTAAACCGACTACAGGAACCTAATGGCGTCCCCGAACCGGGTGTCGAATTGTATGCAATCTGGATCGCAATTGGACTTTCAGGGATAGTCGGATGGGTAACTTTGACTGGCAGCCTCATGGCAATGGGAAAGTTGAGAGGCGGTTTCTACATCCCCTTCACAAAGAAGGACGACCGCGGTAGAAGGAAGTGGGTCAATTTCCCAACTTGGGGTCCTCCTTGGCTGAACTTTGTCAAGGGAGCCTTGCTCCTAGCATGCCTTTCTCTGATAGCCCTTAGCGTACAAGATCCACATAACTATGACTATGTGTATTCACTAGTATTACTTTCTTGTTTGCTCGGGATCCTCTTTGTTATTCCAATTGGTGGTGCTGATATGCCGGTTGTTGTCAGTTTGCTAAACTCAATGTCTGGAATAGCTGCAGCTTTCACAGGTTTCGTAATCGGCAACAATGTCCTAATTATTGCTGGCTCTATGGTGGGTGCAGCTGGTCTGATTCTCACATTCATAATGTGCAGGGCAATGAATAGAACCCTCCCAGCAGTGCTCTTCAAGTCGTTTGGTGGAGGCGGCAGGGAATCAGTTACTCGTACAAAGGTCGGTAGCGATCCCGAGGAGGTTGCGATGGTATGCGATGGAATTAGCAAATGCGTAATCATTCCAGGTTATGGAATGGCCGTTAGTCAGGCTCAGCACGCTGTGAAAGAATTCGCCGACCTTCTAGAATCTCAAGGCGTTGAAGTATCCTATGGGATTCACCCTGTAGCAGGCAGGATGCCAGGTCACATGAATGTCCTATTAGCCGAAGCAAGCGTACCATATGAGCAGCTCATTGAGATGGATGATATCAATTCAGAACTTCCAGAAACCGATGTCGCTCTAGTTATCGGTGCAAATGACACAGTAAACCCCGTTGCTAGGTCAGGAGAAGGTCCTTTGGGAGGTATGCCTATTATCGATGCCGACAAGGCCAGGGTTGTTGTCATAATCAAGCGTAGCCTATCCGTTGGATACGCAGGAGTAGACAACGACCTATTTTTCGAAGATAAGACCATGATGTTATTCGGCGATGGCAAGAAGATGATGAACGAGTTAAATGCGGCTATCAAGGAGTTCTGAGGATTAGTACCCCCAACCGTTATTTGACATCGACTCCGAGAAAGGTACGGTGATAATGTGGGAGTGAGTGCTAGAAGGCTCTTGGCCTGCCTAGTAATAGTGGTCGCAATATCTTTCCCAGCACTGGGTATGAGCAAGGGGCCAGGAGCATACAATTCAAACGACGATCTGACTGTGAAGTATGGGTGCTCATGTCACAACAATGGCGCTCCTTCGGATCGTGCTGTAGTAATGGTTACTGGAGTCCCACTATTGTACGAGCCTTCCGAACAGTATCAACTCACAATCCGTGTCGCTGACTCATTAACACTCTCGGGCGGAGAAGGCAATACTGATGCAGGATTTTTACTCTCATCCGACTCGATTGGTAACTTCTCATGGGATGAAGGTCAGGAAATCCGCTATGCAGAGGGTCGGTCCGATGATGCCTCTCATTCCGATCCTAGTTCCGATGGAGTATGGCAAATCAGTTGGGAAGCTCCAAGCGAAGATGTCGGCTCCGTTCAATTCTGGCTGGCTGGAAACTCTGTCGATGGAGCGGGTATTCCAGATGATATGGATTATTGGAATATCCTATCGTTTACAATTAGCTCACCGGGCACAATTACCACCGACGAGAGTGGTGCCACTCTCGAGACCAGAACTATATCAGTCGGAACTTACGATTCTCTTTTCCTAATTGAGGTATCAGAAGAGCAGTTGGAGCAAGAGCGGCAGGATGCACTGTCACATCGTGTTTTCTCTCAGGGAAATCTATTCTACTGGACAAGCCTAACAGCTCTAATAATTGGTGCCGTTGTACAAAGAGAGATTCTGGAAAGGAAATATGACGACGGCCCGGATTTCCTGGCTAGTGAGTTAGCATACCCACAGGCATTCCGTAGATTTGTTGCATCTGCCATCTCGTTCTACTTGGCCATCGATTGGGCTAATTCAGATGCTCCTATGACATTCCAAGGTGTCGATTTCGCAGATTTCGCCACTGGAACCGCTTTCTTCATCAGTGCATGGGCTGCATATGGCGTCTACAGAACTATTCTGGCAGCTAGGACAGAACCCAAAGTGAAGGATGTATTGTGAGCGAAGATCAGAATCCCGAAAATGTGAATCATTCACAGCATTTCCAGGAACTACATTCAATCGCAAGGAAATCCGCATTCTTGTTCCTAATCATCTGTATAATCTGGTCATTTGTATGTAATCAGGCAATTTTCTTGTGGCTCGATAAATCTCCATTGCCTACAGGACCGAACAATGAGAATCTGGCAATTTTCGAGCCATTCGATTGGATACAGATACGTTGGAGTTTAGTCATGCTATTATCAATAGTATCAATTCTGCCGTTAATGTCAGTAATGTCTTACAAATTCGCAAAACCGGGCCTTTACCCCAGAGAGAGAAAATGGCTAATTTCCGTACTGTTTCTAACAACCGCAATAGTTCCAATTTGCATTCTGGTAATTTGGACTTTTGGACTTCCTGCGCTTTTTGACCTCTCTATGACACATGGCGTTCCCGAAGGCGTTCTCGTCAGGTATGATGCTGCTTCAATATTTTCATTGGGTTTAGGTGCGACTTGGGTTCTTGTGGTTTGGTCAGTAACAACTGCCACCCTATCACTTTCGAGAATTTTCGGAATGGTCTACTCGGGGAAGACAAGGTTCAGGAATAGGATGCTGGCAATTTCTTCTGGAATCGTTATTCTCACCCTACCTGTTGAATATAATGGATTGAAAATAGTAATTGCGATTCTGACTGCGATCTCAGCTGAGATGGTATCACAAACAGCACCTGTGAAAATGGAATTGTGGGATCCCCATGCAAATACTGAATCAAGTAACTAGCAGTTTGGCATTGGTTTGAAAGGCTGTACTATTGGGCTAAGTACATGGGCAAACTAGGGTCGTTGCAGTTCCTAAGAATCCTTGCAGCGGTAGCACTGCTCGTTTCTTCCGGATTAGTTATCATATTCTCCGACTCAGTTAACGATGCCGTCACTTCTACCGTGCGTGATACTCAAGAGAATATCGACTACGATATGGTCGGCCTTTCAGATGAAGAGAGATGGCCAGTACTCCGAGTAAGTTTTCCGGGAAAGGCCTTTCCAAATTCCCTATTGGGGGGAATCTTCGATGGGGATCTTTCTGCTCAGCAATATATCTCTGAGATTAGTGGGGGCAACTCACAATTAATTCCAACAATAATAGATGGGGTATGGGAATCGCCTTACGATGATTCTCACTGGGGCACAGATTCTGAGTTTGAAAGAGATTCGGGGGACGGATCTGGGGGGGCTAGAGAAATGGCAACTCAGGCCATTGTTTCTTTGCTCCAGGAACAGGATCTTTCTACTTGGGATCTTAATGGAGATTTCGTTATTGACCGCCTTCTAATACTCCATTCGGGTAACCCCCAAGAGGAGGGTGGACCTTCCAGTACAATCTGGAGCCACTTCTCACCATTCCAAGACCCAATAGAGATTGGAGATTACAGATTTGAGCACTACACTATGGCCTCAGTTCATGGTGGGCTTGGAGTTACTGTTCACGAAATGCTGCACCAAATGGGAGCAGTTGACCTATACGACGTACATAGCGATTCACCCACCAAATCATGGTATGGTCTTGGTGACTGGGACATAATGGCCAGTGGAAATTGGTTAGGCGATGGGGATATGCCTTCTCTACCCTCATCTACTACATTGGAATTAATTGGAGCAACCAACCCAATCATTCCAGATGTTCATCTTGACGGAAATTTCACATTACGCCCAATATCCCAAGGAGGATCACCCCTGAAAATTGAGATTTCTCAAGGCGAATTCATTTGGTTAACCCTGAGATCGGATATTGGTTTTGACAGAGGCTTGCCCGGACATGGCATATTGGTCGAGCAACAAGACATATCATTCGGCGATATTGGTTCAAATCTAGTAAACACCGACCCTACTAAGCCATGGGTAAAGATCGTTGAAGCTGATGGGAACGATGCCTTGCTTAGAGCACGCGACTATGGTTCCTCCGGCGACACCTTCTCAACCGGTGATCGATTTGGCCATACAGGCCATCAAATCTGGGACAATAGGGGAAGGCTAGTTCCATGGACAATTACCGTGACTTCCCTCTCTGTTGAGTCGACTACCATAGAGTATGACTTCGTAGGAGACCCATATTCCACTATAGAGCTGCCAAGAAACCCTATTGTTTTGCTTCCAAACGAGACAGCGCAGGCCGTGCTCAACTCCGATATAGAGTGTGATTTTACTACGGACTTATCCAATCATCCTCAAATAATAACAAAGTCCGATGGTGCATATATTTTGGAAATTCTGAACTTGTCAAGTATATCTTCTGCTAAAGGTGAGATTACTGGAACACTGGGCTGCGTAGATAGGCCAATGACCCACATCTCACTTGGTTGGAGCGTTGTAAACCACAGACTATCTGCTGAATTCATGGAGGCCACTATCGCATGGGACGAACCATCAATTGTCGAGTTTTATCCGGAATCTACAGGCGATGGGCCTCGGATTTACACGATTACTGTGGATGGACCGGCAGGAAGAATCTCAGAATCGGTAACATCTGGTACCTACTTTCCCGGTGATCCTATTGTTCTGGCGATTGAACCGGATGGGCTGCTTGAGCCTAGGATGATAGCACGTGGCGAGCTCGTTATAGTAGACTCCAATAATATCGAACAAAGAATCCCGATCGTTCTTAACTCCCAGGGAGAGCTCCCCTTTGGACCGTTTAATTGGCTTGCGATACCGTCCAACGCAATCTCAACAGTACTTGTTCTACTAGCTTTCTCCGTAGCTACCAGTAGTAGGAAACTGCCTGGAGATATTGAGAAAAGCCTCTAAGTATACCTCAGATAATTATGCTGATTGAAGTGGCCAAATCGACCTTCAAATCCTCCTCGGGTTGCTCCACCGAGAGTCAGAAGGCGGACGGGAGATCTGAAGATACCTCCAGTTACCATTATCCATTATTGGGTATAACCAGTGCTTATTCACTCCCGAAGCAAGCCTCGATGAGAGGCATGCCTCAGCCCAATTATCTGGACCTTCACTGGTTGGATCTACTACAAGCCACGGAGCATGCGCATCGCCCACGCCCTCGGAATAGCACCTCCAAGTAGTCCCATATTTGAATCCGGAACGGGTATTCAACCCCCTCATCCATAAGTCATACAGAATACTAGCAGATAGGGGAATATTCTCGTCGAAATTCGATTTGACTACTTCTGCCTCAATGTGATCCAGCTGGCGACCGCCATGTAGGGGTATGCCAATAGATTCGAGCGGCCATTTCGTTTGTGAGGGAAAAAATAGACCGTTTCCAGTTATGCTCTTAGATTCCATCTTTGAAATATTAGCAAAAATTTCTTCTGTTGGCTCTGGCATCTCACCCCTCGGGTTGGACTCACTGAGTCGGTATGTTACTACCGACTGTTCATCATCAATCACGAGGACTTCTGGAATTCTACCCCTTTCTTCAACTTGCACGCACCAGTAGAGGAGGTCTTTAAGCACGCTTTCGCCACCACCCCTCGAATCTGTCAATCGATCTTTAGACTCGAACCACAATATCTCTGATTCTGGTGCCCCCTTGCTAGGGTGGCTGTCTGATGACCACCTCATAGCCCATGAGTCGCTTTCTCCAAGATTCAGCGCCCGAAAATTCTCTGATAACACTACTTTGTTTCCAGGTACTCTAAGAGCTTCAAGGACTGCTGTCTCTAACAACATATTTTCATTATGCTCAATTCTATCTGTGAGCCAACGTGAGAATAAATCTATGTCATTTAATCCATCGAATTCTACTCCTCTATGCTCACGACAGAATATTACCTCGGAGTCAGTGAGTAGTAATCCAGGTCCATCGACTAGTATTCCAATTGCTGACTTTTCCCATAGTCTACTAAAGGAAGAACCGTCGTATAGAACCCTATTCTCACGGTACTGCATAGTTACATGCGAGAGGCTAACAAATTAGACGCTATCCCCAAATATCATCTGTCTAACCATCCTCGGCAACATATGTCCGCCGATCCAGAAACTACCAGGCAGGAAGGCCTATCAAGACTAATTTCATTACTAGAATCAATAGACGGATCCAAAGTCACTCTGATTGGAGACACGATGCTTGACAGATACCATCACGGGTTCGCAAACAATCTCAACTCTACTGCACCAGTGCCAGTTTTGAAGATTCTAGAATCGGAAGAATCCCCCGGCGCGTCAGCGCACATCGCAATAGGCTTGACATCATTCGGGATGGATGTATCATTCCATACGGCAGTTGGTGATGATGATGAAGCCTCGTCAATCATGTCATCACTGAAATCTAAAGATATAGAGCTGGATAACATTATTCAGGTTGAAGGTAGAAGTACTTTGACGAAAATTCGATTCTTCGCTAGTAGGGAGAGTCTTCTAGATAGGAGCCAAATTCTACTACAGGCAGATCGGGGGCCCAAAGAAACGCTTGACGAAACTGTCTCAAAGTCTCTTACTGATTCTGCTCTATCCAATATACCTGACAGCTGCGCATTGGTAATTTCTGACTATGACAAAGGCGTGGTAACAACAGAAGGAGCCCAGTCTCTTATTGAAAGTGCAAAAATTTCAGGAATTCCCGCAATTGTTGATCCAAAGCTTACTGGATTGGAAAAAAGCAGGGGGGCTACTGTGGTAATATTCGAGAAGAGGGGGATGTCACTATTGGCCAGAAGGATGGGGTTAGATGATGACGATGCCGCAAAACGACTCTTGGACGAGTACTCATGGCAAGGAATCCTTGTCTTGGGAGGCATCCATGGTATGTACTTGCATCAAAGAGACCATGACAGTTCATTCATGCCATGCATGGCCCCTACTGCAGAGCAACAGATTGGTATGCATGATGCCGCTGCCACATCACTTGCTGCGGCATTGGGTTCCGGGTTGTCTCTTTATGACGCAGCATTACTTGCATCAGCTGCTTGTGACTGCGTACTATCAGCTACCTCCGGCCAAGACTACATAGACAGAGCAACACTCGGTTTATGGCTCGACGAATTGTCTTGGCAGATTAGAATCTCTGATAGATAGAGCAGTTTCCCATGGCATTGAATAGTGTAGGTTATGCGCGAGTAATGTGACTCGAAAGAAAACTAGTACCGTATTAGCCCCGGTCATAGCTTCTTTTTTCATAATTTCAATGATCCAATCAATTTCTCTTGCAGAGGATTTTGACGAAGGCTATCCGGTAATTGTTTCGCTTGACATAAACAATGGAATGGAAATTACAGAGATCTCAATTATTTCTGGCAATATTCAGAATGAGCTGGCACCAATTTCTGCAACATTGGAGCTAATGGACTCATCGGGTACCAGATTCTTTGTCGACTTTACAGATGATTTGACATTGACTGAAATTAATAATGACTGGAAAAAATGGACATTCGAAATTGAGATTAACCCAACAAGCATAGGCTTCTGCTCTTGTATTTCCGAAGTCAGTGTCCAGGAGGAAAATGGCAACACTATTTCACACATCACGTCAATCTTCATCTCTCCGGATCCAACTACTGATTTTCAGTTCCCTCCAACTGTTCAAATCGTTATTGACTATGAATCTCAGTGGTCTAGCCAGACTCAAATGTTGAATTTTGTATCGATGGACGTAGATTCAGTTGAACCCGAATTTTCCTATCTGATTTCCCAGTCTACCAATCTCAAGTGCTCTAGTGAGTTTTTGGCCACTCCAACTAATTCAGTAAATTTCATTCCATCACCCAATTCACAATCCGTAGGTTTGTTTTCATTCGGAATTGACATAAGAAATCTATCTGATGGGTGGTACGACCTGAGTATTTTTGCTAGAAACCCTACAAATCAAGAGTTCTCTTATGACTGCAATAGTATCATGGTTGATAACACCCCGCCGGTGGTCGTTATTGAAGGTCCGAGCACAATTTCAGAGGGTAATGGGTATGCAATATTCGATGGCACATCTTCATTTGATGAAACATGGGGAATTCAGGGCCTCACATATATCTGGTCTGTTGTTAATACAGATTCAATCAGTGAAAACGACACTGTAATTGTAGCGGGTATGGATGAGAGGACCCTTTCAGTAAATACTATGCATGCGGGAAATTATGAAATTTCACTCACAGTATTGGATAAAGCCGGTAATCTTGGCACTTCAAAAAACTCTCTAGAAATACAAAATATCCCACCTTTAGTCAAGCTAACAATTGATGGTTTGCCTATTGAAAACAACGCCCATTATATCCTTCCACGAGATGCGATTTGCATAATCGATGCATCTGGATCGACTGATACACAAAATGATGCCCTCAATCTCCGTTACGTATGGAGAGTAAACAACATACCCACTTACGAGGGTGATTCTAGAGAGTTCTCTTGGCCGGATGGGGTGGATGATGATTTCATTCTCACAATCGAAGTAATCGACGATGACTCCGAGTCTTCGCAGATTTCGATTCTAATCAAAGATAGCTCATCAGACTCAGCTATGCCCCTATCGATAATTGTGCTAATCCTATCTACAATTTTCTTTTCATATTCCTTAGTAAACATGCGTAAACAGACAAACGACTCCGACATTCCAAAATGGTCCTAGTAGAAAGACCAAAAGGAATAGTCACTAGGGGCATATGTGGACTTGCCTTTCGACTCTTCCGAGTATTTCGCTAGGCAGGAGAGGCTGTTTTCTCAATTGCCCGTTTCAACAATCCTGATTATTCCAACTAACGATAGAAAAACTCGTTCTAATGACGTAGGATACCCCTTCAGGGCAAACTCGTACATGCTATATTTGTGTGGTTGGAGTGAGGATGAGGGGGTTTTCGTTGCACATAACAAAAACGGCACCATGGAGTCGAAACTCTTTGTTCCGCCACGAGATACAACAAGGGAAATCTGGGAAGGAATTAGGATTGGTGTTGAAGGAGCAAAATCATGGCCCGTATCTTCTACAACATCGATAGAAAATCTTGAGTCGGAGATTTTGCAGATGATCGATCAATTCGACCATGTTTATACTATCTCAGGAATCTCAGAAACAATGGATAATATTTGCAAAGAAGTAGAAGACGTTTCCGATCCTAGGCCAATAATAGACCCTATGCGGAGAATCAAATCTTCCAAAGAGATTCATTATATGCAGGAATCAGCTTCAATTGGTGCTCGTTCTCACAAAATAGCCATGAAAAACGCAGTCCCTGGAATGGGAGAGTGGGAAATCCAGTCCTATGTCGAAGGGCATTTCATGAAATCAAAAAGTACATGGAGCTTCCCTTCAATAGTTGGTGGAGGCAGCAATGCAACCATTCTTCACTACAAGAACAATGATTGCATAGTAAATGATGGTGATTTAGTACTGGTCGATGCAGGCTGCGAAGTGAATGGATATGCCTCGGATATAACCAGAACGTGGCCCATAAACGGAAGATTCACAGAACCCCAGAAGGAAATATATGAGTTGGTACTCAAAGCAGAGAAATCTGGTATTGATGCATGTCAGATCGGAACCCCATGGGGGATGATGCACCGCGTGGTATCCGAGGTAATAGCCCAAGGACTAATTGATTTGGGAGTACTAGAATGCAGCTTGGAAGAAGCTCTTGGAGATGAAACTAAGCTCGATGGCCCGTTCAGAAATTTCTTCATGCATGGGACGGGCCACTTCCTAGGACTGGACGTTCATGATGTGGGGGGTGGTCGACAGGGCGACCCTGGTACACCCGATTCATTGGAGCCAGGCATGGTACTAACTATTGAGCCAGGTCTATACTTTGCAGACTGGAGAGATGACATTGTAATCCCCGATAGATACGCTGGTATTGGAATCAGGATTGAAGATGACATTCTAGTTACCGAGGATGGCCCTGTTATACTGTCATCGGCATGCCCTAAGGAGATATCGGAAATTGAGGATATTGTAGGTTCACGTGATTAGCATGTCAGATTGGATGTTCATTTTGGAAAGCCAACTGCAAAATGACCCCCCTGTTCTGTGTGTTGATGATGCTGCAGAAATTTATTCGAATGCTCCGCTTAATGACTTGATGTACGTAGCATTGGAGCGAAGGAAGGCCCAGGTTCCAGGAAAACTAGTCACATACCTGATAGATAGAAATATCAACTACACCAACGTATGCACAATAAACTGCCATTTTTGCTCTTTTTATAGGTCACCTGGGCACAAAGATAGCTATACACAGACCGTTGAACAGATTAGCGAACGCATTTACGAGTTGGAACGTGTTGGCGGAAGCAGAATTCTAATGCAGGGAGGGGTCAATCCGTCGTTACCTTTTGAGTGGTATACTAGCCTTCTGGAAGAACTGAAGAGAAGACACCCTAGCATCTCTCTTGATTGCTTCTCTCCAATAGAGATTGAGGGTATCGCAGAAGTCTCCGGACTTTCCACTTTGGAGGTGCTTTCTAGATTTCGCGAATCTGGATTGCACGGCCTTCCTGGTGGAGGAGCAGAAATGCTTGTCGACAATGTGAGGAGTGGGATATCGCCCCGTAAGGGCTCTTCGCAGAACTGGCTCAGAGTGATGGAGGAGGCTCAATCACTTGGCCTGATTACATCTGCTACCAATGTATTCGGATTTGGAGAGACAATTTTTGATCGTGTAGAACACATGGAAAAGATCAGAGAATTGCAGGATAAAACCGTTTCAAGGGGCAATCCTGGTTTCACTTCATTCATCTCCTGGCCTGTAATGTTAGAGAACAATGCATTCGGAAAAATTGGACGACGTAGAAACTCTTCTGGACTTGGCGCTGGTGCTGTGGAATATCTCAGACATCTCGCTGTTTCAAGAATATTCATGAGTAATGTCGATCACATTCAAGCTTCGTGGCCAACCATGGGACTCGAGGTCGCGCAGATAGCTTTGTCCGCAGGTGCCGATGACATAGGTTCTACGATGATGGAAGAAAATGTCGTCTCTGCTTCGGGTACTACAAAGACTATGGCCACAGTAGAAGAGTTAGAGAAAGCAATCTTGCAAAGCGGATTCGTACCTGCAGTCAGAGACTCTGAGTATAATATCATCAATGTGCCTCAGATTGAGATACAAACCCTAGAAGTTTGATAGTTCAGCTCTTCCACTTATTACTGGCGCTACTGGAATTTCAGTATATTCATCAGCTTGTGGCATAATCACCGGTGCAACCCAAGAGATTCTTCTCCCATCTTTTTGCTCAAACTCAATTACTATCTCCCAGTGTATCGCAATAAGTGATGAGTATACTGTACCTGGCCAATCTTCTTCTGGCATGCTAAGTTTGAAGGTTGTTCCAACGGCTAAATCAGTAACCCATTCAGAGCGACTCATTATTCTGAGCGGCTCAAGGATTACAGGCTTCTTTGTAGTTGATTGCATGGGAGTTGACTCACCAACTCCTGAGCCGACTTCATCACCAGGGGACACTCTTTTTTCGGGTAGAATTGTGGACATGCCAGGAGAAGGCTGCCCAAACTTCTTCCTCCCCAAGGAAGAAAGTACAGTGCTTCTCTCTGGACTAGCAACGCCGACCTGAATCCTGCATCTCTTAAGTGAAATCTCGCTATCAGTGTCTGTTATCGTTACTTCTGGTGTGACCCTATCCTCAATTATGGAAAATGTAGGCTCTTGGAATGGTTTAGCATTGATTTTGGTTTGCCTGGACATATCGCGGAAATTCGCAATTGTTCTAAATAGAAGTGGCAGAAGAAAAAGTGGGAAAGTGTAGAATAGCAATCTCGGATACTCCAAAGGCCCTATTGCTACGGATCCAGCGATTACGCCACCAATTATTCCGAGGTCAACTAAACCCGGTTCTATAGCATGAACGAAGAGAGATACAATTAGCAGCAGTACAGTTGGTAAAATAAATTTCCTAGATATGTTGTGAAGTGGATCTGGATTTATGAACCAACCAAGTCTAGTTCTTGTTAGGAATGATGGAGGATTGAAACCGATTTCGCATTGCATTTGCAGACTTTCTGTTGGCTCTTCGTTACAATGCGACCATTCAACAAACCACCCGTCTTCTGATCCAATCTTGAAATTAGTTACAACATTGTCACCGACTTCTACTTCGATCTCTGAAACTGGAACAGCGGATGGTTCCATATGCCCTAGTTCGAATGGGGGGTACCTTATTCTCTGAATTGCACGTCGCATTATTAGCTCCATAGAATGGCCTTTGCTGCTCTACCTGCAAGCCTTCTAAACTCAGGGACCTCCCTAAGCATCTTAATTCCTAGTGGAATGGGATTCTCAATATCCCCGAATTCATTGATTAAAGCAGTTACTTCGGGTCTAGCCCAAACTGAGAATATCCTCTCTAATTCACTGTCATCCATCTCGGTGAGGAAAGCATCTCTCAAAGCTCTCTTTTTTCTCTGATCTCTCTTCATTTCCTTTAATGATGATGAAATGAGCTTCATGCGGGACTCGCTCAGATCATTTTCAAATATTGCTTTGCTTAGTAGTGGTATGATCGTGTCAACTTGTTTGAAACCAGGTCCTATGCCACCTCCAGTAGTAGGTTTGCATATTCCGGCTGCATCTCCGAACAGCGCAACTCTCTCGCGCATTGGTCTTCGAACAATGCCACTTGGAACCGGACCGCAGAAACGCCCGACTTCAGAGCAATTCATGAATCGTGTATTCAGATTAGTGTCATCCATCAAACGACTCATGAACTCCTCACTGGAAATTCCCCCCATTAGATTAGCCTTAGTCCAGGTACCCAGTCTTGTTGTCTCTCCTGTAGGAATGGCCCAACTAAAGAAACCCGGGGCTATTTTGGATCCAGTGTACATATCCAGCATACCGTCATCTCCAGAATAACCTGTTACTTCAATCTGAAAACCAATCATCGTTTCTGTGGGCGAGCCCATTTTGAATTTGCGACGAACCCATGAGTGCGCACCATCAGCACCACAAAGCAATTTGCAACGAACTGTTTCAGAACCATTCGAGCCATCGATATTTACTTCCACGTATTCATCCTCAATTGTAGCCGAGATCGGTTTTGTGGAAAGCATGATTTCCGTTCCAGTTGCAATAGATTGCATGACAACTGCCTCATCGAAAATCTTCCTGCATACAGAAAAGGTTCGTGGTACCAGAGGGTCACCAATTGACACCTTTTTTCCGATTGGGCTGTGAATATTAGCCCCCCAAATTGGTGTTAGGATGGAAGACTCTAGGCCTATCGCTTCCATTGAAGCCGGATTAACTAGACCAGCGCACTGAAATGGTCGTCCGATTTCATCATGCTCCTCCAAGAGTAGAACACTATGGCCATGTTCATTCAATTTCTTCGACAGGTATCCACCAATTGGTCCGGCCCCAACTACAATAGCATCGAATATTCTGACCATTCTATCTCCGCTTGCTACTTTTTACCTCTGCGCTTTGAATTAATTGTTTTCTTTAGGTTGCCAATAAGTAAGCTTGCATCTGACTTGGATATTGTCTCTATAGACTCAGTATTTACAGCTGCGATAGCATCTTCAATTGGCATTTCTAATTTATCAGTCATAGAGATTATAGTCGATACTTGCTTTTCTGTTGCTGGTGAATTCTTGTCCATGTCAATTAGTGCTCCAATGGCATCACTTGCTGAACCACCTCTTCCACCTGTTAACTCGTTAATATCGGTCTCGCCCCGTTCCTTCAAGAATTGATCCAAGTTTATATTTAGCTTATCTACTAATTTCAAGATCGTGGCAATTTGCTTTTCACTTGGTGGGATATTTGATTGAATTGAATCCCCCAAACCGTCAATGATATTTCGTACCTTTTCACCACTGAGTTCTTCGACTAAGCTATCTCCAATTAGATCCTCTTTTTCTCGTTCAGTCATTCTATTCAGAATTCCTTGTAAATACTGAATCTGCCTTAATGTAGGCTTCTCGCGACGCTTCTCTAATGCTATGTTATGCATTTCTCTAAATGTATTGACAAAATGACTCCAGTGGTCCGGGGCACTGGCCTCACCAGTCTCAATTAGATCTAATTTTTCTTCCATTGTAGAAGTGAATCCATATGTAAATAGTCCCTGGTCATAAACGTCAGTTTGATTGTAAAAGGGAGTAACCTCCACCCATAGAGTCCTACCATTAGCTGTAGGAATTAGTGATGTTCCGTCCTTTTCAACGTATTTCCTATCGACTAGTTTTGAAACAGTGGAAACATAAGTCGAAGGCCTCCCTATGCCGTCCCTTTTCATCTGCTGAATAATCGAGCTTTCGGTGAATCTCCTTGGTGGTTTAGTGAAATCTTTCGTTAGCACTGCATCTTCATCTATATTCCAGATTGAGCCTGATGTGAATCCAATATCTGGGGGGTGAGTCTGAATATCTTTGTATGACCATGCGAAAACCTCTTCCCACCCTGCATGCGTTCGCCATGTTGATGTACCATTTATGGGGACATCCAAACCGTCACAAGTAAATTGCAAGCTTCTTCTTTCCCTAGTAGAGTTGGACATCTGACTAGCGGCAAAACGAGACCATATTAACCTGTAAAGGGCCTTTTCATCGCGATCTTCCCCGGCGACCTCTAATGTTGGGTTTGTCGGCCTGATAGCCTCATGCGCATCCTGTACATTTCCCTTAGTTTTACCAGACTCGCCGACTCCTTCCCCAAGAAAATCTTCACCAAAATTTGATTCAATGTATTTCCTAACCTCATTCCTAGCATTGGCATTGGTCCTGGTTGAGTCTGTTCTAATGTAGGTAATATGCCCAGACTGGTAGAGCGTTGATGCTAACTTACTGGTCTTAGAAATTGACCATCCTAGTGTTGAGCTGGAGGTCTGGAGCAATGTGTCTGTAGTAAATGGTGCCTTTGGCTTCCTACTAACAGTACCTTCTTTAATCGATTCAAGATTTAGTGAGCGCTTTGAATTTATCAAATCAAATGCCAATTTAGCTAAATCGGTATCCGAAGTCCTGTCAGGGAAATGCTTCCCATCATCATCAAACCAGGCACCAGTTTCGCTCGATTCATGGAATCTGACCTTAAGATCAACCCCATTGGAAATAGTGCTGACGGAATTGTATTCCTTGGGAACATGATCCTCTCTCTCTAACTCCTTCTCAACAATGTACCCTAATGTTGGTGTTTGCACCCTCCCCATTGATCTCAACTTCCATGATCGGCAAAATTTAGAGCATCTGAAACCAACCAGTCGATCCATCAATCTCCTAACGATTGCTGCATCGACTAGGTTCATGTCCAATTCTTGCGGATTTGATATTGCTGAAGTTACAGCATCTTTGGTAATTTCATTAAATGAGACTCTTTTCACGGAATCAAAATTTGATAAAATCTCACTGAGCCTCCATGCAATAAACTCCCCTTCCCTATCTGGATCTGTAGCTATGAAGACCTCATCTACACCAGAATTTTTTGCCTTTGTTGAAATTTTTGACATGACCCTCTCGGCCCTATCCGTCCATGACCATGGAGGACGGGGCAACTCTCCTGGTTTCGAAGACCACATGGCCTTGGAGCTATCCTTGTTCTTTCTGCCAGAGGGAAGATCCTGTACATGACCATTGCATGCATCAACAATCCACCCCTTTCCGAGATATTTCTTGATAGTACGTGCCTTGGCACCAGACTCAAGAATTACCAGTTTCATTATGTCTCCTCGGATTTGAATTGCCGTAACATGACCCGTATAAACATGAGTGGTTGATTGCAGTCTCAACGCGCGCGCTCGCGCGCTCGCGCGCGTAACCGGGTTATTTTCAATCTAGAAATATTCGATTAGAGCATTTTTTGTGCGTAACCATTGAAGAATAGTTTCCATTGGGAATATTATGGGAGTGGCATGGAGTCTATTCGGCAATCCAGCATTGCGGCTTTTCGATTCCGAGCGTGCACATTCAATTTCAATGCGGGCCCTGAAATCTATTGGCGAGTCTAATCTGGGACAGTCTGTTCTGAATTCCTTATACAAGGCCCCAGAGGTACCAATTGAGGTGTTTGGGAAGTTATTCCATCACCCGCTTGGGTTAGCAGCTGGTTTTGACAAGGGAGCAGAGGCTTTGTTGGCATGGTCGGCAATGGGTTTCTCATGGTGTGAATATGGAGGAGTCACAAGGTACCCCCAAGAAGGAAATCCAAAACCTCGAATGTTTAGGGCTAACAAACACCGGGCATTGGTCAATAAAATGGGTTTCAATAACCCAGGCGCTTCAGAGATCCGGAAAAGGCTAGCAGAGAGAAAATCCGCAGACCGTTGGCCTAAGTCTCCGGTTGCTGCAAATATAGGCCGTTCGAAAAAAGTACCAAATGACCATGCTGGCGATGATTATGCCGCCACAATCGAATTATTATGGGATCATGCAGATATGTTTGTTCTGAATATTTCTTCTCCTAATACTCCGGGGCTTCGTGACCTACATGGTCAAGAATACCTGGAATCCATACTAAAATCATGTAATGAGATTCGGTCCAAGAAAGGAGCCGATAAGCCATACTTGCTGAAGCTCTCTCCTGATTCACTAGATGGTGAAATCAGAAGCACGATATCTGTTGCACAAGGATTGGGGATAGACGGCATAGTCGCCACAAATACAACCATAAAAAGGCCAATTCCTCTTTCCACCCAGTCTCGCAAGGCTTTCTCTAGTGATGGCGGTCTTTCTGGACGCCCACTGCAGTCAAGAGCACTAGAAGTTATCAATGCTGCATACGATGAAACAAATGGAAAAATTCCCATAGTGGGTGTTGGCGGTATTGATTCAAAAGACTCAGCTTGGGAGGCGATAATATCTGGAGCATCCCTGCTTCAATTGTATTCTGCACTTGTCTTCAATGGCCCAACGGTTGTTTCTTCGATAGTAAAGGGACTAAAGAGGCGGGTTCGTGAATCCGGGTTTTCCTCTATTAGCGAAGCAGTGGGATACAAACACATTTAGCAAAGGGCTACCAGAATAACTCATGGCGCTAACAAGGATCTCGAGGCTTTCGATAGTTTTCTGTGCCTCATTAGCAGTACTTGGATTGATGATGGCAAGCGTTGATCCCGAGATTCAATACTCAGTTGATGAGATTATTGAGGAGCCTGAAAAATTCCAAGGTAGCACGATCTTTGTAAGAGGAGTCGTTGCAATGAATTCTATGGACAATGAGCAAATGCGATTCATCCTTGAAGGAGTGACCGGTGAAATATTCGTTGATTTCACCCATTCTCCAATACCCGATGGTTTCGATGAAGGCAGGACTATTGCAGTTCGGGGGGACTTGATTACGAAAAATGGTATTTGGCTCATTGATTCATATGAGATCCAAACAGGATGCCCTTCAAAATACGAGTCATGAACTGTCATGTTCATACGTTACCTCTATTCGGCAAATACGGGCTAGGGGGGGAGTTGACGTGCTCTATTATTCACAAATCGTCGAAAATGGTGACCCGAAGTCCGAGGGCGGCGCAAACGAACCACTGAGATTACCCCAGTCAACTGCGATGTCTCGCCCCCAAGAGATCCAGGTTGGCAGGAGGGAAACCCGGAGGGGTTCCCCAAATGTCTCACGCCCGGGAACCAGGTCAGGCGCGGAAGCGAGCAGCCCGACCGGGGATGCTGGATGCCTTGGGA
>CAYFGC010000006.1:0-28163 GCA_964342625.1 uncultured Candidatus Poseidoniales archaeon
CATTGAAAAACCTGACACCTAGGCTGGCATTGCTCCAGTCCTCTTTGGTAATGAGGATCAGTTTCATTCGTCTCACTTGTCCCTGCCAATGCCCGATATTGCTACCAATGAAGTAGTTTCGCAGTCAGAGGATTCAGTTGTCTTCCTCTTCGTCTGTAGAACCCGCTGGCCCCCACTCCGCGTCGGGTGATCCTCCGGACCACTCTCCGAAGACGGCGATGTCCTCTATTTCCTCGTCCTCTCTCCATGGTGGCTCGCCATCGGAACCGCTGATGATCAAACAACCCTCGTCATCTAGCCTCCTCTTCAGAGTGGTAACGCCCCTCTTAACTGGAAGGAGGTGACCGATCGGGGATCCGGAATTTACGAACGGGTGAGTAGCTGAACTGATCAGCAAGCCCCTGATTGGGGATACGACATCGTGCTGGACTCCGGGCAGTTCGGGATCTGTGATCGTGGCGACGATCTCCCCTTCCTCGACAAAGCTACCTGCAGGAGCAAGTACATCGAGAAGGCCGCCCTGATCGGATCTGATCCAGACCGACCCAGAGGCCAGAATCCTGAATCTTGGCTTGCTTGGGTATCCAGGTAGCATCCTAAGGCTCCTGAGGAGGTTGATTATCCCATACATGGATATCTGGACAGACTCCGGGTCTGCCTCGTCCGAACCGCCTCCTTCGTAGGTGATGCAGGCTATGTCCTCCTGGTTGGCTACCCTGCGGAGAGAGCCCCGTGGACCCTCGCTATCCAGGATTGTCTCGATTCCGAACGACCTCGCGATTCGATTGCTGCTTGCATGAGCGAGATTAGCCCTAATCTGAGGGATATTCGTCCTCCCCTTTGCTGCCGAGTGAAGGTCGACTACGTAATCGCTGGTTGAGATGAGTTTGCTCCAAAGCTTGTGAGCCACTCTGGAAGTGGTATTGCTGTCGGGTTTCCCCGGGAAGCATCGGTTCAGATCCCTGCCATCTGGGAAGTCACGCATCATCCTCCTGTATCCGGGGAGGTTGACGATAGGGACGATTCTGATTGTACCAGACAGAGAGCTTGCATCAATCACCCTGTCTGGGCCCATGAAGTTAGGTCCGCAGAGGTAAGTTAGGGCTAGGGGACCCACTAGTTCGTCCCCATGGATGGCTCCCAGTAGAGTCACTACGGGACCGGGGCGAGAACCATGGATCACGCTGATAGGGACTGGCCATGACTCGCCAATCTCAACATCCAGAAGATCATACTCCATGTGTCTAATCGTACCAGGTTTGATCCTCTTCCTCATGAAGACGTGATTCTTTGTCCCTCCGTTACGAGACCACTTGGTGGGACTCTCTCCCACCTCCCCAAGGGCCTTTTCGATTTCCTTCCGTCTTCGCATTGGAATCTGATTTGCTATCTTGATAGGTGCAAACCTTCTCTTCTTCGCACGAGGTGGTGGTTTGGACTCACTACTGCTAGAAGAGGGGCCTCCTTTGGCTGAATCGCCGTCACTCACTGTTAGCCCGAGGGATTCGTAAATTAATACAATACGCAAGGCAGTTTTGGGAATATTCAATTTCAAAGAGGGTTTTCGATAGTCATGGAGGGAGGTAGTGAGAAGTCTGTGCAAGAGCTTCATGCACCGTCCAGCATATGCTTTGGATGTGGCCCATCCAACCAGGATGGGTTGAAGATTAGGTCTTTCAGAGGGGAAAATGGGCTTGAGATGGAGTTCATCCCAACTGAAGAGCATCAAGCATTTCCAGGAATGATAAATGGGGGAATAATTGGTACTCTGCTTGACTGTCACGGAAACTGGACAGCGGCAATTGCTCTTATGGATCAAGCGGGTGCATCGGAGCCCCCCTGTACAGTCACAGCTTCATACAGTATCAAGCTGAGGAGGCCGACCCCATTTGGAGCAACCCTTAGTGTAACTGGCGAAGTAATAGAGATTGGAGAAGATCGGGCAAGCGTGATGATGGTGCTTTCTGCGGAAGGCAAGGTGTGTGCAACGGGAGAGGGTTTGTTCGTCGCTGTTAATGAGGGGCATCCTGCCTTCCACAGGTGGAGCTGACTCTCCCTCGGCATCCTTTAGAACGGCCGAATTGAAGTCCCCCCATGGAAGATGAGGCCGGGGTCGAAATGGTTGACCTCCATGGTTTCCAAATAGACGAACGACTGAAGAAGATGCTTCAAGAGAATTGGGGTATTAGTCAATTGTTCCCTCCACAGGCAAGAGCCCTACCAAATTCCCTTGATGGAAGGAATCTGATGCTGGCGATTCCAACGGCTAGTGGAAAATCGCTAGTGGCTCATATCACAATGGCGCAAAGATTGTCTAACGATTTGAGGGGAATGAGAGGAGTTTACATTGTCCCGCTAAAGGCTCTTGCTTCAGAGAAGTTCAGAGAACTCAGTGAAATCTGCAAAAGTGTGGATCTGAAGGTGGGACTCGCGATTGGAGATAGAAGCAGTGAGAATAATTTCGTTGAAGACTCTGACGTACTGGTTTGCACCAGTGAAAAGTTAGACTCGATGCTGCGTTCCAATCCTTCTCTTATGGATGACATTGGGATAGTAGTTGCCGACGAGTTCCATCTGCTGCAAGATCCAAGCAGAGGTCCGACACTAGAGATATTACTGTCCAGGATTAGGCACAGGGTAGAAGGTGCGCAAATTCTAGCCCTTTCGGCAACAGTAGGAAACGCCGATGAACTGGCAGATTGGTTGGATGCCGACCTAGTGAAGTCGGAATGGAGGCCAATCTCCCTCTATTCTGGAACTCTGACTGGTTTGGATCTTAGATACCACTCAGTCGAAAGCCCGGGAGGAGAGTTCTCTCTCCCTGAGTCGAAGCGTCTTGATGGCGGGGTGAACAAGAACCTCCATTCTGTTCTGGACGACACGATGGGGATGAAGAAGCAGATGCTAGTTTTCGTGGCTTCGAGATCCTCTGCGCAGAAGGAAGCAAGGGAGCTCTCAAAGCATGTAAAATCCAAATTAGATGCGGAGGATCATGATTTCTCGGATTCAATGACTGAGTCCTGGGATGAAATGGCAAATTCACTGTCTTCCAGAGAGAGCAGTTCGGTGACGGCAAAGGCACTAGCAAATGCAGTAAGAGGTGGCATTGGTTTCCATCATGCAGGTCTTACCTCTTCTCAAAGGAGAGTGATAGAGGAAGGTTTCAGATCCGGTAATCTGTTGTGCATAGTGGCTACACCCACCCTAGCCCAAGGAGTAAACCTGCCAGCGAGTAGGGTTGTTGTCAGAGATACGAGGAGATGGAGCACGATTGCCGCTAGAAGCATGCCTCTTCCGGTGATGGAAGTGAGGCAAATGATGGGTAGGGCCGGAAGACCGGGTTTCGATGAGTTCGGAGAGTCATTCCTAGTTTCAAAGAGCAAGCAAGACGAGGACTCTCTAATCGATTTATACCTCAGAGGGGAACCGGAAGATGTTACATCGAAACTGGCTAACCCTGGAGCTCAGAATGCTGAAGAGGACGGGGCTCTGCTTGCTCATATCCTTTCTATTGTCGCCACTGCTGGAATTGATGATAGAGACGCAATCTCAAGATTTCTTTCGAAGACCTTTCTGTCAAGTCAAATGGATTCAGAGACTCTTGAGGCTAGAACTGACGATGTGCTGCACTGGCTCTGCGAGAATGGAATGATAGAGAGGAAGGGGGAGTCGAAGCAAGTTGAGAAGAGGATAAAGGAGTCGAAAAACAGAGAAAGAGAGGAGGAAGATTGGCAAGATGAAATGCCATCATGGGCAAACTCGGCCACAGCAATCCCAGGATTGGACCTCATCCCAAAGGAAGAGCCGCCAAGGAGGCTCACTCCGAGGAGAGGGCCGGCGATTTTTGGTTTCAAGAAGGCAAGCTTGTACGAGCCATCTGATTCTTTTCTTCCAGAGCCGTCTGCAATGACCTACTCACCTACGAAACTGGGAGCGAGGGTTTCGAGACTCTACCTGAACCCAATCTCTGGAAGGATTATCCAAGATGGTCTCAGGAAGGCAATAGGTATTATTTCGGGAGAAGACAAGATTGGCCAGGTTTCACCACTGAGCCTCCTCCATCTAGCTTCTTGTACACCAGATTTCCTTCCTCTTTGGCCAAGGAAGAATGACTATGGCGCGATACAAGAAGCACTGCATGGACGTGAAAGGGAGTTTCTTTCCACGCCAATTGACCTCGAAGAAGAACGAAGGATGAAGGGGGCACTAGTAGTAAATTCTTGGATAGACGAGGACTCTCTAGATTCGATAGAGAATGATTGGGGGGTCCAAGCTGGGGATTTACGAAGCAGGGTTGAGTTGATTGAGTGGCTCCTTTATGCAATGCGAAGAATCCTGGCTGAGGATGAAGATCTGGCAAGGATGGATCGTGGGGCACACAAAACCTTGTACGAATCCATTGACGAAGTGCATCGAAGAGTTAGGTATGGATGCAAGGCAGACATCCTAGGACTAGTTGCGATTAGGGGTGTTGGCAGGGTTAGAGCCAGAGAAATGTCTGACATGCTTGGTGTAAGCGATGTATCCGATCTATCTGCGATAACGGAGAGGGATAAATCCAGGCTATCTGACCTAAGGGGATGGAGCCCTAAGTTAGTTGACAAACTAGTGGATTCAGCGATCAAGGCAGTCAGAAGGTCTCGCTAATCAGATTCATCAACAGAACCGCATCGGGATGCATGGACGCGGACCACCTAGTTCCATGGTTCCCTGCTTGGGGCGTTAGATTCCCAGAGCCTGTCAAAAACGTATTCTCTATGGTTTCCATCATTAACGAATGGAGACCTAGCAATAGATGGATGATGTTAGCATACGATGCAGCGGCTAGTGAAGTCCACCTCTGGACTGCATGGTACGCTCTTAGAAGGAATGAGGCCGCGGGAGATATGGTAGCAAAGACTCCCGATGCAGAATTTCTTAGGCTGGTCTCGGGGACTCGCCAAATCAACAAGGCGTTTGAGAGAGCGGGAATTGCAATAGATGACAATTGTGCCTGGATTGTGATGCTTCCAGACTCAGATTTAGGAGATGGTTTCGGTGAGTTCTCGATACCATTGGAAAGCTACAACGAATCTACAGAAGAAGCTATTCGACTAATTGAGCATCTGGGGGGATCTCTGATGCCTAGTCGGCCGACCCCCACTGCTAGTGGTCTTGTGAGGATTGGTTCAAGCTGCTCGGAAGGAGCGAAAATCATGGAAATAGAGGATTTGTTCATGAGTCACCTAGCTCTTTCCGATTTGAGGTGAGCTGTTTCAGCAGTCATGTTGATAGGTATGTCACACCACAGGAATTCGTAACATGCCAAAGTTCTACGGCTTCGGAAAATGCAACGTTTGCATTATTCCATGTACGTCAGGGAACTTCCTGAGACATGAAGGGAAAAGGTACTGCACGGCTTGTTGGATAGAAAAGAGGAATCCCAACCATCCGGACTTGAAGGAGATTCGCGAGAAGGTGGAAGCGGCAGTAGAAGAGTGGAAGTGTGCAAAGTGGACTCGGGAGCAAGGTCCTCTTCCACTTGGACCAAAGCCAGTAAAGAAGTGAGGTTCGGCCATGGCAAGTGGGTTCGTTCCAGATGACTTTGATGCAACGATTTGGGAGAATATCAAGCCACTAGCAGACAATCTGATGGAAAGAGAATTGAATTGCTCAAGTTGTATAGAGGGTCTGATTTCTGATTCCTCTGAGCTTGCAGAGCATATTTCGGAAACCGGTGCTCTACTCTATATAGGAATGACCTGCGATACCGAGAGTGAAGAAAAGAGAGAGTCTTTCCTAGATTTCATGAGTAACATTAGACCCAAGTTATCCGAATTCTCAGATGCACTGAATAGGCGGATAGTCAATCACTCCTCGGTTGATGATCTGCCTAGTAGATACGATCTGATGCTAAGAGGCATGAGGACAGATGTCGAGATTTTCAGGAAGGAGAACATTCCACTAGGAGTTAGGCAAACGGAGCTTGTTACAGAGGCACAGACGATTAACGGTGCGATGACAGTTGAATTCGAGGGCGAAGAAAGGACTTTTCCACAGATGAGCAAGTATCTGGAGTCAAACGATAGGTCCCTGCGACAGGCAGCCTGGATGTCTATGTCTGCAAGGCGGATGGAAGATAGCGAGAGGTTGTCGGAGATTTTTGATGAGTTGATATCAATTAGGCATCAGATGGCCACGAATGCTGGGTTCGAGAGTTATACACAATATATGTTCAGAGCTATGCATAGATTCGATTACACAATCGAGGATTGTTTGGAGTTCCATGAATCTGTGGAGTCGGTTTGCATGCCCATTCTGAAAAGGATCAACAAGGATAGGCGCGATGGCCTAGGAATAGGTGAGTTGAGCCCTTGGGATGTAAATGAGAAAGGAGGTTCTGGTCCGGATATTCATGGAAGAGATCCACTAAGGCCATTCGAGACTGTAGATGAGATGGTTGAGAAGCTATCTGAAATGTTCCATGAAATTTCAAGCGACCTTGGGGGGAAATTTGACAAACTCGTTGAAATGGATACGCTCGATCTTGACACTAGGAAGGGAAAGGCACCAGGAGGATACCAGTATTATCTCGAGAAGAGCAGGGTGCCATTCATCTTCATGAATGCCGCAGGCCTTCAGGGTGACTTGGAGACTATGATACACGAAGCTGGGCATGCATTCCACTCACTCTATTGCGGCCATCTGGAATTAATTGACGAGAGGGACTACCCCATAGAGTTCGCAGAAGTTGCATCCATGTCGATGGAGCTTCTAACACAGCCATGGTGGGACAAGTTCTACGAATCTGAGGAGGCAGATAGGGCAAGGAGAGCTCACTTGGAGGGAGTTGCCTTCTTGTTGCCATGGATTGCGACAATTGATTCGTTCCAGCATTGGATTTACTCCAACCCTGGTCATTCAAGAGAAGAGAGGTCTGAGGTGTGGCTGTCAATTAGAGATAAATTCGGCTCCGAAATGGATTGGACTGGACACACTGACTTCAGAGAGTTGTCATGGCAGCAACAAGGTCATCTCTTCGGAGTCCCATTCTATTACATCGAGTATGGTATCGCTCAGCTTGGATCATTGCAATTATGGAAGACCCAGATGAGCGATCCTCAGAAGGCGCTCGATGACTATGCAAATGCAATGTCCCTAGGCAACACTAGGACGCTGCCGGAGCTCTTCTCGGCAGCTGATTTGGAACTGGGATTCGACGAAGGACACTTCATGTCCCTGTTAGAGACTGTGGAGACCGCTTTATCTGAGTTACCAGCATAGCCTTCGGACCCCGGGGCCTACGCTAGTCGCGCAGACCCTCGGATGTCACGGTAAAGACTGCCTCTCCCTCAGGTAGGTTTGGACTGTCTATCAGGCGGGCAATTCTCCGGCCCCCCTTTGACTTCCTGAGATACAGGCGGAATGTGCTAGCATGTGCAACGATGTGGCCACCTACTGCTCTTGTGGGATCTCCCCACATTGCATCTGGCTTGGCCTGGACTTGATTTGTTACGAGGACGATTGCATTCTGAACGTCAGCAACTTGCTTCAACTCCTTCATATGGCGATTGAGCTTCTGCTGCCTGGGCGCCAACATCCCCCTTCCTACGTACTCGGCACGGAAGTGACTGGTTAGGGAGTCGACTATGATCAGCTTGACGTCGATACTCTTGGACATTCTCTTTATTTCATCGACCAGGAGGATCTGGTGTGCTGAGTTGTAGGCCCTAGCTACGTGAATCCTATCGAGTGCGTCATTGGGGTCAATACCTACTGCTTCTGCCATCTGAGCTATTCTCTCTGGTCTGAATGTATCTTCTGTGTCGATGTAAACAATCTCGCCGTCAAGACCCCCTTGCTCCAAACCGAGTATGCAGTTAACAGCCAGTTGGTGTCCTATCTGTGTCTTTCCACTTCCGAATTCGCCGAATACTTCGACTATGGCCTGAGTCTCAAAACCGCCACCCAGTAGTTCATCCAGCGAGGATGCCCCGGAGGTCAGCTTCTGTACTCTCTTTCTCCTATCGAGGAGTGCAGCACCGCTGACGAATCCTCCGATGTTAGCCAGTTTCTTGGCTCCAGCGATGATCTTTGCTGATACTGCCTCTCCCAGTTCTGCTTGTTCTGCCAGTTCTGCTGGACTCATCACGGCTATTCCCAATAGGTCCTCGAATCCTGCTTCTCGGAGCTTTTCCGCTGTTGCTGGGCCGACTCCTGGCAAATCCTCAATCGTGGGTTCGATTTCATCCACATCAATCACTATCTCTTCTTCTTCCACTTTTTCACTAGCTGTTTCTTCCGTCATCTCATCACCAATATTCTCCCTTCTATAATCGGAAGTATATGAACAAACAAAGGACCCCTGGATATTCTATGAAAGTATTAATGCTCTATGATTATGAGCAGTCTATCGATTTTTCACTTTCACTTTATTCTGGTAGCGGGTGATGGATTTGAACCATCGGTCTCCGGGTTATGAGCCCGACGAGATAACCTGACTACTCCAACCCGCTGTCTTCTCGCTGGGGCCTCAGTTATTTGAACGCGCGGGACGGGGGAAAATGGTTTGAATGATGGTAACAGTATTGTGATGCCAGCATTCCGACTACATCTGAACCCCCCATGGACGGTCATTTGCTCATTCAGAATGCGACCCTTGTGTTGCCTGATAGAATAGTGGACGGAGACTTGCGTGTTTCTGGCGGTTTGATCTCTACAATAGCAGCAGGTGGTGGTTTGGATCCAATGATTGGCGAGGAAGTGATCGATGCCTCTGGCTTGCATCTTCTTCCAGGAGCTATCGACCCCCATGTGCATTTCAGGGAGCCGGGACATACCGAAAAGGAAGATCTAGGGAGCGGTAGTAGGGCTGCTGCTGCTGGTGGTGTAACCTCATTCCTGGACATGCCGAATAACAGCCCCAATACGACAAATCGTCCCACACTCGAGAAGAAGATCGCTATTGCTTCTAAGAAGTCAGTCACTCATCATGGCTTCTTCATTGGTGCTACCAAGGACAACGTCGGCGATTTGCAGAGCGTGGAAGGCATGGACGGAGTGTGTGGAATCAAGGTCTTCATGGGCAGTAGTACTGGAGACTTGCTCGTACATGAGCAAGAACATCTTGAGAACATATTTGCCAATACTGGGGGAATCATCGCAACCCATGCAGAAGATGAGGTTCGTCTGCAACAGCGCACTGCAGAGTTCGGACATCGTACTGACATTGCCTCCCATGCAGAGTGTAGGGACGTTGAATGCGCATTACTGGCCACTAAGAGGGCCGCTGCTCTAGCTAAGGATTACGAACATAGGCTGCACATCGTCCATCTAACTAGCGGCAAGGAGGCCGACTGGTTGCAGAAAAACAAAGGTGACCTGATAACAACCGAGGTGTGCACGCAGCACCTGACATTCGACCAGAATGACGTTGAGAGGTTAGGTGAGCGGGTATTGATGAATCCGCCAATTCGGTATACTGAGGATCGTGACTCACTTTGGGGGCGGCTCAAGGACGGGACGATAGATTGCGTAGTCACTGACCATGCCCCTCACACATTGGAAGCAAAGTCGGTCGGTTTTCCAAAGTCGCCTGCCGGGATGCCAGGAGTAGAGTCTTCTTTACCTCTGATGCTTACTCACGCTATGGATGGCAAATGTAGCGTCTCAGATGTGGTTCGCTGGATGTGCGAGGGGCCTGCCAAGGTCTACGGCATCCAGAACAAGGGGTCCCTAATCGAAGGGCATGATGGTGATTTGGCTCTAGTCGACTTGCAGACTAGTCGGACATTTACTGATTCAGATACGTGGACTAAGGTTGGGTGGACCCCATATGACGGCATGGAACTTGTCGGATGGCCGAGGTATACTATCGTCGATGGTGAAATCGTCCACAAGAGAGAGGTCGACGGGGATCTCCGAGGGACTCCCGTGGCTTCTCCTGGCTCGGCAGGTAGAGCGCTGAGGTTCGGATAGTCCGCTCTAATCCTCGCAATTCTCAGAATCGGGCTCGTTGCATGGATTAGTCTCGGCGTCTTCCGATGAAGACTCAGAGGCTTCAACCTCAACCTCCTCGAGTGTGTAGTAGTAATCGGCTGGCTCATTTCCGGGTAGTTCCAGTTCAACCACAATTTGTAGGTCAGCTGTCCTGTGGACTGTGGCACCACCTGCAGAGAATGCGTAGACGTAGTCCCCCATGAATATCGATCTCCTGATGCTCGTTGAACCAGACCACCAGCTGGAGAGTCCCTCCACGTTGTAGAATCCTGAATGCTCCACTTCCCCGTGATTGCTGAGAGTCCCGTTCTCGGTGTCTACTTCAATCATCTTTAGCATGGAGACGTATTGGTATCCCGAGTAAGAGTAGACTCGTCCTTCAACCTCAATCTGGTCGTAGACATACCTGTGTGTAGAGAGGGGGACAGCGAGCAATGACTCGGGGGCCCAGTAGTTGAATGCCTTGTGCTCGAATGTCGCCTCGGAGTGTGACCAAGACCATCCGCAGGTCATTATGTCTATGCAGTTCTCGTCCGTGTATGCTGGAGTCAGTGGAATGGTGTCTGCGAGCGTGGGGCTGCTAGTGTTGCTGACGTCGAATAGCGAGACCTGAGTGGTGGACCAGTCGAGACCCAGTCCGTCCTGTCCACCAGCGATTCCAATTGTGAGAAGGTTGTCCTCGTCAATCGGGTGAATATAGGTGGACACCCCGGGAACATGAAGCTCCCCTAAGATGAGTGGTTCGTAGGGATCTGAGAGATCAAGGACCCATAATGGGTCGATGTTCATGAAAGTCACGAGGTATCCTCTGTCTCCAACGAATCTAGCACTCCAGATCGTCTCGCCCTCAGCGATTCCACCGATGTAACCGATTTGGTCAAGGTGCCCCTCCCCATCGTCGTTTAGTATGGTGACTTGGTTGGTGGGGCCGTTCCAGACTGGATCTCCGTTATCGTCGAATTCTGCCAGTCTCCACCACATTCCCCAGTTATCCGAGGTCGAAGCCACTCTGATGACACCGTTGTGCTCGCTGATGGAGAATTGATCGTTGACTGTGCCCTCCACTCGTCCAGAAGCGACGTATGTGGTGTGATTCGAGTCACTTATATCGAACATATGGATGTTGGTCGCGTCCTCCCAGTCGGAATTTCTCCAGAACCACCACATGTCGTTGGCTGGCTCGGCTAGGACCATGGTGTCCTTCGATGAATACACATGGGCCCATGAGGATGTGATGTGGTCGACCTCCAATGAAGCCTCATCTTCGAGCATCCGGATTGTCATGATTGTCGTGAAACCGCGTCCTGCGCTGTCTGCGCTGGCTGAGAACTCAGTGCACTTCTCGTATGTCAGAGGATGGGTGAAGATCTCACCCTCCCTCATCTCGTAGATATGTGGAACGAAGTCATCTAGAGTGAGCTCCGAGATTACCTGCTCGTTCTGCAAGATGGTCTCATCCACGCTATCGTTCCAGATTGACATTCTAATATCCAGGTCATCCTCTGACCAGTAGTCGTCAGGAAGGTTGACCCAAGTCCTGATTTCATCGAAATATGTCCAAAGATGAGTCACCGAGCGAACCGTCCCATCAACCATCCTTGCTGTGTGATAGTTGCCCTCGATGTACATCTCCTTCTCAATTACGGGAGATGAGCGGTTGGTGATATCCACCACGGTGTACTTTACTAGGTTCTGAACCTTAGTGTAGGTGTATGTGGAGTCGTCCTTGCCGTCCCCATCGCTATCCCCTTCCACCGTGACCTGCTTGGACATTAGATTCCGCAAGTCGCTGTCCGCAGGTAGGTTCCAGTAGTAGATGGACGAGGAGATTACCAGCCTGTCCCCCTCGATCATCATCTGGGTCGGGTTACCCTCTATCGTTAGGTTGGACTCCATGGTCAGGTTTCCAAACTCCGGAACACCCATGATCAGCAGCAATTGCCCGTTTAGCATGTATATGTGGAATCCATCTGTCTTGAGGAAATCCGCCTCGTCGACTCCAGATTCCTGATTGTTGGTTTCCGAGAACTCCCCCTCCCTTGAGCCTGAGTCTGAATCGATTCCTGCCGTAGCTCCATCATCTGCTGATTCGGCCATCATAGGCTCCTCAGCAAGACCCACGTCCGTTATTCCAGACCTGAACATCCAAGGTTCGGAGACCCAATGCCAGTAGCTCTGCTGGTCCAGATTGACTATCATCTCATCGTACACAGCCCTCTTCAGGTCCTCTAGAAGCGTGTCGCAAATCTCGTACGTCTGGAGAACCGGTGATGAGCGCGTCCTTTCCGGGAGATCCAGCTTTGGATAGTCTCCTTCCAATGCATCGATAGTCCTGTCAATGTCTTTGACTACATCATCCACTGCCTGGAGGCAGCCTGCGGTCATCATCAAGAAAAGCATCAGAACTGTCGGAGCATTGTCTGTCTTCATGCCCATTCCCCCTCAATCGTCCTTTTGAAATAAGTAGTATCACAGATTAAACTCATCAGAAAAAACGAGGAAGTTGTAAGAATTAGTAAAAGAGGCCTCGTGGAGTGGAATATTTCTCGACGGTGCCGGTTCCTCCGAATCCACTTCTTTTTCGGTCATCATCTCAATGTCACCAGTGTCATCACTAGTGACAAGGCTCTTTGTTCCGGCTAGAAAAATCAGCGCGGCAACCTGCATGTCCAGTGTTTGGTCCATAAGATTGAATCATCGTCATCTGTGATTTAAACAAATTGGCTGCATGAGTCATTGGCAACTCTGCAGATCGATGGACGTGGTGCGGACACCGGGAGTTGAACCCGGGTTAGCAGGTTGGGAACCTACTGTCATAACCACTAGACCATGTCCGCGTGATTCCAGCGAGACGGTCGTGGTAATTGAGCGACTCGGTGAGAGTCGGGTAATGCTAAACTAAGCGTCTGAGAGCTTCCATTGCCGTGTCGGCCTTTCCAAGTAATTCCAAACAAAAGTCGATCCTTCCATCGGATAAGGAATTCTCCGATTCAGATAAGGCCCTCTCGGTTTCGACCCTCATCTCATTATTTGCAGAAACGCCTGATGAGTCTAGTCTATTCCTGAGTTTGCTCCAGTCGTCAACAAGGAAGTCTAGCATCTCTCTCGCCTCACTCTTTCTGGAGGATAGGGTGTCGAGTTCTCTGGTCAGTTCCTGCATCGATTCGTTGGCTTCGACCCAATGCCCTGATTCAGCCAGAGATGTGATCTGCTCCAGCCTGTCCCTCCATTCGGAACCCACCTCTCCGAGAGGGATTTCGTCCTCTATGCTCTTCCTCTGCCTCAAAGCTCTCTGAACCGCTGTCTTCGCCTCTGCCTCTTCCCTAATTGACCTGGTTACGCCCTCAGACAGTCCTATTGCCAGTGATGGGTTGCCTCCCTCAAGGGCTTCTTTAGCCTCCTCTAGCCTCTGTTGGAATTCAGCAATAGATTCGGAGTCAGATGACGAGATCTCTTTATCAGCATCATCTAGTGATTTTCTGGCTCGTTGCATTAGTCCCTCGACGTCACCCATCTGCGAGGGTATCTCAGATACAATCGCCAGTGCATACTCGGGGTTCTCTTCTGTCATTGCCTTCTTCGCTTCCTCTAGGGTGGAAATTAGCCCCCTTACCAAGTGACCGTCTTCGGTTGATATCGACTTCTCTGCCTCGTCGATTGCGTCTTTTGCTTCTTGCCAGTGGGATTCTATTTTCTCAGCCAATGATTTGGCTTCCCTGAGCTTGTTCTCAGCCACTCTCAGAGATCCGTGATCTATCTCACTAAGGGCACTATCGAAAATAGACCTAGCCCGACCTGGACTTCCGGTTATTGCTTCTGCTCTTTCTATAGAAACAATCGATTGTGCCTTGACTTCCTCAATGTCGGATAGGAAAGAGAGGATTCTTTCGGCTTCCATCTCTGCATCGGAAATTAGGTTGATTCCTCTCTCGGGATTCTTCCATCCTTCTTCTCTTGCAGTCTTCAATAGGGAGTTGGGCTGTTGCAATAGACTGTTTCCAGACTGCAATTCCAAAATTCTACTCTCAGCGGTTTTCAGTCGCTCGGAGAATAACCTCCTTTGCTCCTCGAGTCCGTCCTTAGTGAGAATCAGGGGGATTGTGGTTAGCATTGCTGGTATCCCTATGATTAGGAATGACTCGGCGGTGGGATTGGTTAGAACGACCGGGAGTGCCAGGCCAAAACCAAAAGTTGTCATTAGGCCTCTCCATCTCCTCGAATTTACATCTGAACTAAGGATGTGTCTAGAAGCCGCGAATAGTGCTGCAGAGGTCAGGACTAGGATAATTACTGCTCCAAGATTACCATCGTCAATCCGGTTAGCCTCGGCAAATGCAAGTATCGGTGGCCATGCAATACAGCATGCAGTTGAGATTCTTGTCCTTTGAATTGGCCCGAATTCTACAAGGTCTGGCATCATCAGAGCCGATGAAAATAGGATCGCCCCGGGGGCGAATCTCTCGAGATACGAGGTTTCGGATCCAAAAGAAGAGAATATCCACCAAGCACCCAATGAAATAAGCAAGAACTGGCACACTAGAGATGCTCTATCTACCCTGCCTCGATGTTTTGCGACAACTCGCAACGGGTAGTCTGGAAGCATCACCATGGATTACGAACAGGCAGAGGGGGTCAATATGTATGCGGTTCCACGAGCATGTTTTGATTGAGTAAATCTCAGACTTCCCCTCGTGACTTGTAAATCATAATGAGAACGGAAAGAATGCCAATGGCTAGAACCAGGATGGTCGGTCCCCGATTGTCTGATTCGGCATTGTACTCTACTTCCAGTGGAATCATTCCATGTGTCCCCGCAGATGCGCTGTCCCAATTCAAATACAGGCCATCCAGGCTTTCGTTTTCCATCTCGAATTGGAATTCCACCACTCCCTGCCCGGGTCCGTTTTCCAAAGAAGAGACAAAGGGTTGCTCCGTCCACCTTCCACAAATTTCCCTAAGACAAACTCTCACGAATGCTGAGTCGGACCCATCATTCTCAGCGATTACTGTCAATGTGGCTGTCCCTCCAACCTTGGAGTCTTCTGAAAGAGTCGCCTCGACCACCCTGATGTGGGCTCCAGTTCTTGGCTGGACAGTTAGCAGAATCGCCTCCTCCCTAGTGTTGCCATTGGAATCAGTGGCCTTGACTACAATTTCGTGATTTCCCTGAGCCAATTGTGGAATAGGTATGGAATCCGATACTGACCAATTCTGTTGATCCCATGATACCTCGTCCCCGTCTATCCAAATAGACCATGACAAATTGACGATTGCGTCCAAATCATCGAAGGAATGAGAGAGGTTCAGCATCAATTCGTCATCCTCATGGGGGTCGTCATCCATCTCAATCTCAATTCCATTGGAAAATAGCCTTGGGATTACCGTTGGCGCATTTGCATCTACGACCTGAATTGTCCATTGTCCTATGGCGGTGTTTCCAGCATCATCGGAAACCAGTAGAGCTACGCTGATCATGGTAGGATCCCTCGCCTGATGCCTTTGATGGATACCCATGTGGGCACCATTCACCCCCATGCCTTGATTCACAGTGAACTCAAATGTTTGTTCCGACATTCCCCATTGCCTCCACCCTTCTGAGATATTGGAGTATAGTTCCATTAGGACTGGGAGGGCGGAGTCATCTGAGCCATTCACATCGAATCGTATTGTAGTTCCCGCTGGAGCTAGGATTGGGCTTAGTCTTGTAGGCTCTAGTGGAGAGTTTTCGGAATCCCCCACCGACATGGTTCCCACCCATGTTGGCATCATTCCGTCAATAGTAGGATTATCATTCCAATTAGACGATTCACCATGGAAGTCGAGGCATGTGGCATTTACGCTCATCACCTGCCCGTGAGAGAATCCGATATCGACTGGGACAACTTCGAACCATGGGTTGTTATGAGTGCTGATTACCTCTCCTTCGAGACTCACCGTCCATTGAATTTCTGGCGAGTCTAGTGGACTGTCATTGCAAGACGCGGAGAAAGATGTGACCCTTTCTAGGGGAATAGTAGAAGATGTCAGAGGCGATCTAGAAGCGGCAATTATAGGAGGGATGTTCTCAGTGATCGTGATCCTGATGTCAGAGGCAACTGGAGCCTGTGATCGATTTACTGTGAATAATCCGGGGCTACCGGATATTACTTCTGACATTGGGCTGTATCTATATTCCCAATCATCGGGAAGTTTGACCTCAAGGGGCACCTCCTCTACCATGGCACCTGCCCTGGGGATATCGATTAGCCTCAGAGTCCTTCCATCGGATGTCCCGGAAATGGTTGCCGACTCAGTCCAGGTCCAATTTCCATTGGTCCGATTTACAGGGCCTGTTTCAGGGGGTTGTACGACAATTTCCACCTGCCCGATTACAACCATTGGATTGTAGTCAAAGCTGCAACATCCACCGGAAGCAGAGTCGGTCCAATCTCTTAAGGAAGCGAACAAATCTGAGAATTCCTGGGACTCTGTTGAGTTGATCCAACCGTCTGAGTTGCCGAGATGTGAGTCAATTTGCCCCAGCAAACCCATCGATCTGTTCTCCAGTAAATCGGTACCATAACTCTCAGAGACTGTTATCTCCGCGAACCATGTAGCATTAACTTGTGAACTCGGAGATATGGAGTCAGTGAAGTTGAGGAAAGACTGACCCCAAATCGGAAGGTTTCCTTCAGAGTCTGAATTATGAGTCACTGTGACATTTTCTCCTAGGTTATTGGTCGATTCTTGCAGAGGAAGTAGGACAACTATCATCGATGCTAGTATTATTGGGATTGCCCTCTGGTTTCTGAATCGAAAGGACATCGTTTCACCCTATGAATTTCCATGAATAATCACGGAACCGGAGAAATCAATGTCCAGGGGGAACATTCTGTACTCAGGCCCAAGTTCACTATGCAGGGCCTCTCTGAGACCACCATCTCCGTAGACTAGGAGGAATCCCCCGTTTCCGGCTCCCAACAACTTCGCTCCCTTTGCTCCCGAAGACATGACTTTTCCGTGCAGTTCATCGATAGATTGGTTCGTAATCAGCGAAGATATCCCCCTCTTAGCATTCCAAGTTTCGTTGAGAAGGTCCCCTATCGAGTCTAGATCTCCTTGTTGGAACATTGTTGCTGCCTTGTCTGCATGTTCCCGAATCACTCTCATTCGACTAGTCTTGTCTTGTTCGTCTTCTGATTCCTCGGAAAGGACTTTGCTGGCACTTCTAGTCATACCAGTGAAAACTAGTGTGAAATTGCTGGAGACCCTGGAAACCAGGTCATTCTCGATTTCGATCGGTTCTACGGCAACTCCTCCATCTCCAAACCTGATTGAGTTGATTCCCCCGAAGGAGGCAGCATACTGGTCCTGTCGGCCAATCGGTGCACCCATTATTTCTATCTCGATCTTGCATGCCTCTTCTGCTAGTTGTTCCTTTGATGGATTTCTGCCCTGGAATGAGTGCAGCGCATTCAGAAGTCCAACCGTGACTGAAGAAGAAGAGCCAAGTCCTGTGCCTCGTCCAGGAATATCTGCTATTGTGGTGATCTCTACACCAGATTCTATCCCAGTTAGTCGCAGAGCTTCCCTGACCAGACCATGCTGGATCTGGGATACTGAATCCACATCCTCCATGGACGAATATGAAATTCTAATCCTGTCATCGAATCTCTGATTCACCGTGACGTACACATATTTGTTAATTGCAGTGGAAACAACACGGCCGCCAGATGACTCGGCCATCGAGAACTCGTCAATATCCGTCCCTCCTCCGCAGAAGGACACTCTGAGCGGGGTTCGGCTGATTATCATCGCAACTTGGGGGGCAGAGTATCACTCATCAAGACGTCGGTTTGGTGAAATCGATGAATTCTACCAATGACAAGGCATATGAGAGATGCGCATACGCGAGAGACAGAGAGCCATGGGCAACCTAGTCACTATGGATGACCTTACCAATGACGATATCGTTTCTATATTAGACGATGCAGAGAGACTAGTTCCTGTGGCCAAAGGAGATATCCTCCTTCCTCTTCTACAGGGAAAGGTCCTAGCAAATATGTTCTTTGAGAACTCGACCAGGACTAGGATGTCTTTCGAGACAGCCATGAAGAGGCTTGGTGGCTCAGTCCTAAACTTCAGCTCAGTGGGAACTTCCGTCTCCAAGGGAGAAACTCTGTATGACACAATGCAAATGATCGACGGCTATGCAGACATTGCAGCGATCAGGCACCCAAGACAGGGTGCAGCACAATACAGTGCGGATGCGGTTGAGATTCCGATTCTGAATGCTGGGGACGGGGCTGGGAATCATCCCACTCAGACGATGCTGGACCTATTCACGATTAGGCAGTCTCATGGTAAGCTGGATGGGTTGAACGTGGTTCTAGTGGGGGATCTAAGGTATGGAAGAACGGTTCACAGCCTTTCACACGCACTCGTGAGATTCGGTGCTAGCCTCACACTTGTCTCCCCATCCTCGTTGAAGATGCCAGCGGAGATAGTCTCCGACTTGAAGTCGCATGGAGCAGATGTCACTGAGACGGAGTCACTGGATGGTCAAATTTCCGAGGCCGACGTTATTTACATGACAAGGATACAGAAGGAGAGGTTCCCTGATGAGGAAGAGTATTCCAAGGTCGCGGGGATTTACAGGATCGAGACGGCCAATCTCGTGGGAGCGAAGAAAGGGATGATAATCATGCATCCACTACCCAGAGTGGACGAGATTGCACCAAGCGTAGATTCATCTGAGTTTGCAAAGTACTTCCAGCAGGCATTCAATGGCGTCCCAACTAGAATGGCACTACTGTGTCGGAGCCTAGGTGTAGAAGTTCCGAAGAAGGTGAGCTGATGTCTGAGATGAGGAGAGTTACAGCGATTCGAAATGGGACGGTAGTCGACCACATTCCCTCTGGTTACGCCATGCAGGTAATCAGAATTCTCAGAATTAACACCGAGAGGGCTACACCAGTTTCCCTGGTGATGAACGTACCAAGCGACAAGCTCGGGAGGAAGGACGTTCTCAAAATTGAGGACAGGGAGCTAGACCAAGAAGACCTGGACAGACTAGCGCTAATCGCACCAGCTGCCAGCATCGCGATAATCAGGAATCATGCAGTTGCGGAGAAGATGAGGGTTGAGCTGGGAGGTGATTTGGTTAACATCGCCAAATGCTCCTTCTCGAACTGTATCACTAAGAGTGATAGAGAGCCTCTCCCACAGAGAATGAAGGTTATCTCAAGAGAGCCACTGGAGGTAAGGTGCTACTACTGTGGACGAGGACAGGAACTAGATGAGCTGATAGGTAATATCATCTGATTTGGTTCTGGCTCCAAGATGAAAATTCAGTGAGGAATATTCACAAGGAAGCTTTCGCCAACCAATCCCTCATTGTGCAAGACTGGCATACTTCTCGACTGGTTATCTCGCCGCACTCAGTGCAGTTATTGACGTCGTGCTTGAGATCTGGATTTGCTAGAGAGTGGAGGTCCCTGATCTGATCTAGTGAGTGGAGTAGGCCATGCCTAGCACCGGGGGTCAATTCCTCCAACATAGCAACCACTGACCTGCTCTGCTGGCGCATGGCACCTGGGGCATGAGGGCAGTCCCCATGGTGGATTGGCAATCCGGCATGCAGAGCATGGGCATGTATCTCCTGCTCGGGAACCCACCTGAGAGGAACTATCCTGGGGACTAGTCCCTCTATCTGGGAGTTTGTGTGAGGTGCTAGTCTAACCGATCTGTCGATCTCGCCCTTCTGCAGATTCATCAGAATCGACTGGGCCATGTCATCCAGATTGTGCCCTAGGGCCATGACGTCGGCTCCGACCTTGTCCGCTAGTGCATTGAGGCCCTGGCGTCGGAAAACTCCACAGTAAGAGCAGGGCATGAGGCCTTTCGCCTCATCGTGATTTTCCCCAATTGAGGGCATCAGCTGAACTACTTCGTCCATCCTTCCGTATCCCATCTCCTCGTAGCTCAGTGTCTCGAACCTGACGTCAAGCGATTCTGCTAGTTCCCTAGCGAACTCCATGGATGGGGCGCGGTATCCGTCTATTCCCTCATCCACACATCCTGCGACTAGCTCTAGGTCTCTCCTTCGACCGATGATTTCATTGATCATCGAAAGCAGGACTGCGGAGTCCTTACCACCTGAAACGGCTACTAGGACTATGAATGGGGATCCGTCTTCCTTGGTTGCGTTTTTTGGCAAATCAAGTTGGTGTCTAAGTTCACGAGATGTTCTCTTACGGATGGATGAGTATAGGTGACGACCGCAGAGATGTTGGCCGCTGTATGCTTGGAATACAATTGCATCTGAGCGGCATCTACTGCATGAATGGACCTCGATTTCACCGCTCATGATGAGTCGTCCCGATGCATAGGCTTGAACCCATCCTCCGGTGAATTGATTCGTCCAGTCCTGACCGGAATGTCATGGAAGAGACCGGTCCGCTACCTGGTAGGACTGAGGTGGGGAGTAAGAGTTTCTCTCCTTTTGTTGATAGGTTTGCACTCGCATTACTCTCAATTATTGGAGTGATTCTTGCTCCTGAATTAGCTTCTGCGATGGAGCCGTCACTGGGTGGTAAGTCTCTCACTGCAGTAGTATGTGGGCTAATTATTGCCATCCCGCTAATCGCTAGTTCGATAGGTAAGTTGTATGTTAGAATCAGAGCCTAGTCTGATCTCAGTCTGGCGATTCCAGATTCCACATACCCAGATATGGTCTGCCAGGGGACGATAAATCGCAGACCAGCGACCGCGATGATGAACAATCCAGCGGAGATTACCTTGCCGTACGTCATCTGCAACTCCAGGGATTCCTTAACCTGGCCAGTCCACTGTGTCCCCTCTAGAATCCCTACGATAGAAATCATTAGATCGTCGAAAGCCAGTGCCATTGCAGTTGTAATGGCCACTAGTGAGACTACGACAACCAGTTGGATCAAGTGAGAGTTCACAACGTTGTTGAATTGCCTGATGTACTCTGGATCGCGCTTGGACTCCTCTGGGAGAGAGGCTGCGTACTCCATATGGCCGATTGCGGCCGTTCCGGATTCCATGAACAAAAGCATCAGAATTGCCACCCCTAACAGTGAACTGGCTAGTGGGGAAACTAGACCACCGAACAGGGTTCCTTCTCCGATCTGAGTAGGAAGCGCCCTAAGTCCCACATCGACCTCGGTGACAATTGGCTCGAATGTGAGGACGGCGTGGAATGCAATTACGATGATGTAGTATCCCACTACCCATGTAATGGATCTCTTGGACAGGCCCCAAATACCGACCAGTCCGACTAGTACAGGTGCGAAGACTATCCCCAAGAATATCATCTCCATCACCAAGCCAAGTGGATGGAAGAGGTGCTCGATGTGGTTCATCGAGTCATTGCTATTCCATGGAAAGTGCAACCCATTACTGAATGTGGAGAAAATCCATGCGAGTAAGAATGGGATGATAACCCACGCCGCAAACAATGCTCCTGTGACTTGCTTGACCCTAGTCTGCAACTCCTGGGATGATGCCCAATAACGCTCGATTGCGAATGTTGCGAAGACGCACAACGCTATGGGCCCAATCATGGACATTACACCAGTCTGACTGACCCCTAGGAGCAAGTCTGGGATCAGGAGTCCATTTGCGTTGTCTAGCCACATTAGGCCCCTAGTGTGCTCATAAGAGGGGCACCAAGTTTCTTCATTATTGTCGATAATGAATTGTTCGCTGCATGGCCCGTAGAGTTCGCTCATCCTCTTCAACAAAAGGAGCAACGAGGCTGTGGAAACAGTCTGCAGAACCAGGATTTGCCATTTCTTCCTCAATGCAGGGATATGCAACGTCTCTGTCACTTCAGCCTTTTTCTCACCGATTTCCATTTCTTCACCCCCTTGACTGCAGCAATGCCTGAGACAACTCAACATCTGGCATCCAGTCGACTACCTTTGCACCATATCCAGAAACCGCGGTTAGCCTATTCTGCCTCTCAAGCTTGAGTACCTCGTAGGCCATCCTGGGAATCCTACTAACCAACCTCTCGAGGTCGACGCTACTGGGTGAGAGGATGATTACTTCGTGACCATTTCCCGCAAGATTTCTAATTGCTGGTAATGTAGTTCCATCTCCCTCCAAGCTACTGATGATGAAAACTGGAGATCCGCGGCTAATCCTTGAAGATAGGGAGTTTGTAACAGCCTGTAGGGGCATTGATCCAGATGGGGATACTGAAGCAAGTCGGCTGAGGACCTTGTACTGTTGCTTATCACCCGTGTCAGGAGGCAGGTAGTCCATCCTGCTACCATAGGTCACCATCGCTACCGAGTCCTTTCTTTTCAGGAAATGGCTAGCCAGCGAGGCGGCGGCTGATGCCCCCATCTCAAGGGGGTTCTTCAGTACGGTTCCAATTCTGCTAACTTCCCTAGTGTCCAATATCACGAAAACGTCCGTGACCGCATCCCTAGTCTTCTGATTGACCATCATCTCACCGGTCCTTGCAAATGCCTTCCAATTGATTGAGCGAATTGGGTCTGTGGAGAGGTACTCCCTCAATGAGTAGAATTCCATACCAGGTCCCGGTGTTCGAAGTGTTGTTGCACCTGTATACATCTTTGGGACATCGGCCCTTAGCATCGCATCCTCAACATCTCTGACTTGTGGAAATACCGTGATGTCACAGATGTCTTCAATCACCGACTCGTTGACGAACAATCCGAATGAATTTCGGTATCTGACGGAAATCGGACCTATGGAATAGTGTCCTCGAAGCGGGCATCGGAGCATGTAGTCTAGTTTTGTTGACTGCCCCGGCCCCAAGTTCAGTCGAATCTGGTTTATTCCCCTCCTTATCTTCATCTCATGTGGTACGTTGTCGAATACCTCGAGTAACTGAGTCCTTCTGTATGACTTGTTTGTGATTGTTAGTGAGACCTCGATAAGGTCGCCCTTGTAAACATTTGAATGGGGTACGAATCTTGAAATCTCAAGTTTTGACTGCCCTACAATCCAACCGTTAATCGAGATAAATGCGATGAATGTCAGACCGATTATCATCATCTGGAAGTTGGATATCATCATTCCAACTAATATCAGGCTTATTCCGCCTGCAAGCATTATTGCTGCCTTCCTAGTCCACAACTTTAGTCGACCCCCCTGACTCTCCCCACTGCTTAATCCTCCTGACAATTCCAACCAATTCGTCCGGCCTGTAGTTCCGCTCCTCGAATAGGAAACGCACTAGAACGGGGTCTCCAATCATCCCCTGTAACTCCGAAGCAGGCATTGCATCGAACTCCTCCCTAGTGAGAGCGTTGAGATTCCTGACCCTTGTAAGTAAGACCTGTCTGATTTTCTCTGGCCTTTGATAATACTTGTATCTCTCAGCATCCCCAAAACCGTAGTATACAACTCGGAAGACATGCCTCCAGTCCTCCGGATCCTCCTTCCGAATTAGGACTGCCTCGAGTAAAATGAATAGGAACAAGAATAGAATTAACATTGCCATCCAATCATTTGTGAAGTAAATTAGGAGATAGTACACAAGATTGTAGGTATCTCCGAAAATCGTTGGTTGCTGGTGACGACTTTCATCGAAAATCACCAGAGAGTTCTCTCCAGGAGAGGTTCCGTTATCGTTCAGTATTAGGGCCTCGGCAACCAGATCAAGAGCCCATTTCCTATTGTCGTTATCTGGTACAGCCAGATAGCTTGAGTCTGATTCGGGATCATAAATCGAGTTAATCAGGACAGAACCATCGGAGATGAAGTGGACTCTTCCAGTCTCTGAGCCTCGGCATAGTATTGACTCGCAATACCTCACATAAACTGGGAAGGGGCCCTGTTCGTCTCCAGCAAGACCGAATGCAGCGTATGATCCCACTGAGTAGTTTCCATCATCATTGTTGTCAATCCAAGAATCCTGGGTAGTCTTTGCGATGACGTACCTACGTTCAGCTGGATTGTAGGAAGTTGCCTTCTCGAATGCAGAGGGCGTATTGGTTAGCAGGCTATAGTCCTGAGTCCAGTCCCAAATGGGATTATTTGTTGACGGGTCGGTTCCTTGGAACCTATGTGAACACAGGCCTGCTGCTTTGGCCGTGACAAAGGGAGCGCCGATGTCTGGATTGCTAGGATCCTCATCAAGAACGTCAACAACTCCATCCTTATCGACATCTCTGAGGCATGGGTTTACGCTAGTCTGAATTCCCTGTGAAGATGTGAAGTTGAACGCAGAGGTGGTATTGACCCAGACGAAGTCTGAGCCCAGATCGTTGTCATAGCTGTAGTCTGCATAGAGGCGGTGATTTGTGAATTCAAGGCCGAACTCTGCAGCAAGATTGCTCGAATAACCAAAGTCATCCATTAGAATCAGAGTCCCACCCCTAGAAACGAAGTCGCTAATCGCGACGATCTCCGAGGAAGTGTAACCATCTCCCTCGGAAAACTGGATCAGGTCATCTTCACCGGTGAATCGAGGAAGGGAGATGGTGTCCCTCTCCACGCCGGAGATCACGAAAATTGTCTGCTCGGGATGATCCAGATCGCTGAGCAAAAGAGGACTGGAAACTAGAGCTGTTGTCTCAACCCCCTTTCTATTCAGTTCCTCTCTAAATTCACCCAAATCGTTCCATTCGTCTCCATATGCTGATTGCTGAGTCTCCCCAGGAACGACATATGTGACGGCAATAGTTAGGATTAGTAGCAGTAGGACTGCCCAGAAAGAAGCCTGTAGGGCTATTCTTCTATTCCTCCTAGATTTCAATAATTTCGGGAGTTTGTTCCAATCGACCATCACTCGTCCCCCATCAACTACAGTTGTTGAGCCCGAAGTTCGTTTTATGACCGTTATGTGACCCTGAACGGCCCTGCATCGACTTATCTGGAGAGTTCGATGACCGTTCCAATGTTGGCTACTTCCTCGACAGGAACAGCGAGAAGCCCGTCAGTAGTGGGCCAAGGGAGTTCATTGGGGTCGATTCCTTGTTCGGTCACCACCAATATTGCCACGATATTCCCTGTCTCGATATCCACAGTGAAATCTGCAAGGTGACCGAGTAGATCGCCGGCCGCATCAACAACTTGTCGAGTCAGAATCTCCTGAGTGAATGTAGTCTTCATACAATTCCTCAAATCAATTCAATTCCGGAGATTGCGCCTGATGACCTTCGTACTGATTCGAGGCCACTGGTCAGTGTCTCCTCCAACTTGGAGTAATATTGCATCATCTCATCTGTCACAGTAGGCCTTACTCGCTCGACTGCAGTTTCGAAGTGCTTCTTTGTCACTGTCTTTTTCCCATCTCTCATGGCAATCAACGCAGCTTCTCTGCAGACTGCCTCAATATCTGCACCAGTGTAGTTCTCCATGCTTGCTGCCAGATCATCAATCTTGAACTTGCCAATTGGCATGTCCTTGGTGTGAATCTTCAATATCGCAGACCTGGAATCTCTGTCTGGTGGGGGGATGTGGAGGACCCTCTCGAAACGGCCGCTGCGCATCAGAGCAGGGTCAATCATCTCGGGTCTGTTTGTGGCGGCGACCACGATCACGCCTTCCATTCCTTCCACCCCATCTAGGCTGCTAAGCAACTGGTTCACCACTCTGTTCATGACATCAGAACCCTCGCCTGAATGGCTTCTTCTCATTCCTGCGATGCTCTCAAACTCGTCTAGGAAAACTATCGATGGGCTTGACTGCTTTGCTTTCTTGAATACCTCCCTGACGGCTTTCTCTGATTCCCCTACCCACTTGGAAATTAGTTCTGGCCCTTTGATGGAGATGAAATTGGCCTTGGCCTCATTGGCGATGGCCTTTGCAATCAGCGTCTTTCCGGTACCTGGAGCGCCAAACAGCATTATTCCCCTAGGGGGACTGATGCCGAAATGAACGAATTTTTCAGGCATGTTCAATGGCCATTCCACGCTCTCCTTCAGCCTCTCCTTGACGTCCTCTAGACCGCCTACCTGTTCCCATGAGACTTCTGGAACCTCGACGTAAATCTCCCTCAGAGCGCTGGGTTCAATCTCCTTTACTGCTTCTTGGAAGTCGGACATCCTTACCTCCATCTTTTCGATCACTTCAGGGGCAATCTCTTCTTCGTCCAAGTCAATCTCTGGTAGATATCTCCGCAATGCCTTCATCGCCGCCTCTCTAACCAAAGCTGAGATATCTGCTCCAACAAAACCGTGAGTGTTGTCAAGAAGCCAATCTAGATTGTAATCATCACTGATGGGCATGTCCCTCGTATGGATTTCGAGGATCTCCCCCCTTCCGACTTTGTCTGGAACCCCAATTTCCAATTCCCTATCAAATCTACCTGGCCTCCTAAGAGCCTGATCAATTGCGTCTCTTCTGTTCGTGGCACCAATCACCACGACGTTGTCCCTACCTCCCATTCCATCTAGGAGGGTTAGAAGTTGGGCGACTACTCTCCTCTCAACTTCTCCGGTTACATCCTCCCTCTTTGGAGCGATACTATCCAACTCGTCTATGAAAATGATTGCAGGTGCGTTCGCTGCGGCCTCGTCGAAGATCTCGCGAAGTTGTTTCTCACTCTCACCGTAGTACTTGGAGATAATCTCCGGGCCATTGATTGAGGTAAAGTGGGCTTTAGTCTCGGAAGCAACGGCCTTGGCGATTAGTGTCTTCCCAGTACCCGGTGGCCCGTGAAGAAGAACCCCCCTAGGAGGGTCAATACCAAGACGACGGAAAAGAATCGGGTGCTTTAGAGGGAGTTCTATCATTTCTCTGACTTTCTGTAATTGGTTCCCTATGCCTCCAATATCTTCGTAAGATATGGTCTGGACCATATTCTCTTCTTCTTGGTCAACCGCATCTTCCTTGATTACTATCTCAGTATCTGGCAAAACCTGGACGATTCCCTTAGGGCTGGTTTGAACGATTGCAAATGGAAGAGCCTCTGCGAAAAGGGTCATTCCTGGGATGAAAATCCTATCCCCTGCTACAACTGGCCTCTTGTTTAGGCCTCTTCTAGCAAATCCTTCAATTCCAGGTCCGAATCGAACCTTCTGCTGCTTTGCCATTACTGGGCTTAGAATCAGTTTGGTACATGGCTCGATGTCTACTTTTCGAATCTCGGCCCTGTCACCAAGACTTACGCCAGCGTTTTTCCTAATGATCCCATCAACCCTAATTACTCCTAGGTTGGCATCTTCAGGCCTACACCTCCAAACTATGGCTGCTGTCTTCCTCTCGCCCTCAATCTCTATGATATCCCCGGGCTTCAGATTTAGGTCATTGTCAAACGGGACTCTGGCTCGTCCGTGACCGACGTCGCTGGGTATCGCTTTCGCGACTCTCAACGTTAGTGATTCTGATGAGTCAGTTGTCATTTTCCGCTCCCTACCACTTCTTCTCGTGCATCGGGGGTTGTTAAACCCTGCAATCTTGGATTCTCCGTGAGGTAAAATGGTTATCGGAACAAAGAGGTGCGATGCGCATAATTCATTTCAGAAGTAGCGTCCGCGGACTACATGGCACACGTACTAGAGAGTGGATTCGAGATTATAGAAAGGGACAACCCCAGTGGTAGTCCTGCAGTGAAGGGATACAACATCATCAACGGAGAGTTGCGTTCTTCCAGTGATGGTCAGACCTTTGAAAGCACGAACCCTGCATGGACAGATGATTGTCTGGGGGTTTTTCCTCTCTCTACAAAGAAAGACGTGCACGATGCTTTGGGAGCCGCCAGAGACGCGTTCCCAGAGTGGTCTAGAACTCCTGCTCCTTCGAGGGGTCAGATTATTGGCAACATGGGAAGATTGCTCATGGAGTACAAAGATGACATCGTAAGGGTCGAAACCAGAGAGATTGGAAAGACCCTCAAGGAGAGCGCAGGAGAAGTACAGGAGGCGATTGACACGTGCCTTTTCTTTCAGTCCGAGGGAAGGAGGCTGTATGGGCAGACAGTGAACTCAGAATTGCCTGACAAGGAGCTTTTCACATATCGAAGACCACTGGGGGTGTGTGGAATAATCAATGCAAGCAACTTCCCTGCAGCAGTCCCTTTCTGGAAGATGATTCCAGCAATAATGTGTGGAAATACATGCGTTTGGAAGAGTCCGCAGGACTCTCCTCTTCTTTCATTCATGCTAACCAGGATTATGCATGAGGCAGGCCTACCTAATGGAGTGATCAACCTGATTCATGGGAAGGGCAGTGGAGCAGGGCAATTCCTTGTAGAT
>CAYFGC010000007.1:0-27471 GCA_964342625.1 uncultured Candidatus Poseidoniales archaeon
TTTCCACTGCTTTCGATGAAAAGGATTAGGCGAAGATATCAACGGGGTCTCAATGTGGTCAGAGTGATGGCAGTGGGGATCTTCGACCTCCTACATGCTGGCCATTTGCACTATGTTGAACAAGCAAAATCTCTTGGTGATGAGCTTATTGTCGTCATTGCCCATGATGAGACCGTAAGGAAGCAGAAACACGAGCCGGTGACTGGCCAGGAATTGAGGAGGAGGATGGTGGAAGGTCTGAAACCCGTAGACAGGGCAATTGTTGGAAATCCCCCCGGAGTTCCCATTTTCGAGATACTGGGGGACGTGGAGCCAGACATTATTGCTCTTGGCTATGATCAGAAGCACTCGATCGACGCAATTAGGTCTGGTCTGGACAATGCTGGCTTCGAGAAAGTGGAAGTTACGCGAGTAGAGGGCCTATCGGACGACCTAGACGGAACTAGGAAGATTATTGCAAGGATTCTGGATTTGTGGCCCAGCACAGAGGGTGGCCCCTATGAGGAGGACTGAGCGTGTTTACAGGGATTGTATCTGGAACTGCACCTATTCTAAGAATTGCCGAAGGTGAGGGAATACGCAAAATCACAGTGGACCTGGGAGATTTCTTAGACGGACTGGAAACTGGAGCAAGCGTATCCCTAGATGGAGTATGCATGACTGTGGTTAGCATGGATTCTAGAGAGGTGACCTTTGATGCTATTTCAGAGACTCTGGACAGGACAACCCTGTCGGACAGGTCGGAGGGCGATTGGCTTAACGTTGAGAGGTCGATGAAGCTCGGAGATGAGTTAGGGGGGCATATCCTATCAGGGCACATAATGGGGACGGCTGAAATCATAGAGTCTAAGGAGATTGGAGAGGGATTGGATCTTCTAATCTCGATACCTGATGGATGCTCCCCCTTCATACTGGAAAAGGGATTCATTGCTGTCGATGGGATGTCACTAACCGTTGGAAAATGCGATGAGGAGAGTTTCGGTTTGCACATTATTCCAGAGACCCTGAGAATTACCACTCTGGATAAGAAGGTAGTAGGGGACAGGGTAAACATTGAGATAGACTCGAGAACCCAAGCAGTTGTGGAGACGATGCTCAGGATGGGTAAATCATGAATCTTGGAATTGTTTGTGGGTCTTTTCATCGTGAAGAAGTGGAGAGGATGCTTGAATTCGCCAAAGATGAGGCTGATTCCAAGAATTTGCAAGTTCGGGAAGTCGTTTGGGTTCCCGGTTCTATGGAGGCCCCCCTTGCTCTTGACAGGATGCTCCAGGAAGAAGAAATCGACGGGGCCATTGTCTTGGGCATTATCGAACGTGGCGAGACGGATCATGGCCTTGTGATGGGCAATTCTGTTACGATGTCAATTATTGAATTGCAAATCAAGCACAACAAGCCGATTGGATTGGGAATAATTGGCCCTGGAGCCGAGCCTGAACACATCGAGCCTAGGCTAGAGCCCCATGCTAGGTCCGCAGTTGGTGCCGTCGCCGCGATGTCAGCGTGAGTAATCAATCACTCGCCGGGAAGACGCATGGCAGGCAACTCAGTGGAAGTGGCTGCTTCCATTCCCTCGACAGTGATGAGGGGCGTCAGCTTTCCATTGAAAACTCCCGAGGCTCCTACGTGGAGGGAGAACTTCACAGCCATTGCCTCTGGAATGTCGGCGATCATCATGAAATCCATCTCTCCGAATGACCAGTAGTAGGATTCCAGGGACCCGCCCATGGCCTCCACTATCCTCTCGGCTTCTTCCTTCCTCGCCTTGCCCCCGTCCTTCAGCAGACCAGCGGCACCTTCCTTGGTGTAGTTTCCAGAATACATGTATTTTGGCATGATTGGTCCGTTCGATGGCCGTTATATTACGATTTCTTTCTCGATTTTGATGTATTCGGAGTGGTGATTTGACTGTCAAGATTCAAGGGATGCCTTACACCTCGGTAACTTATGGGCGAGGATGTAAGGAGCGTAATCATCGTTGGTTCGGGACCCGCGGGATACACTGCGGGACTATACGCTGCTAGGGCACTGCTGGACCCGTTGATGTTCGCCGGATACATGTCAGGAGGGCAACTAATGCTAACTTCGGACGTAGAAAACTTTCCGGGATATCCAAAGGGAATTGGTGGACCTGAGATGATGATCGATATGAGGGAGCAAGCCGAAAGGTTCGGTCTGGAAGTCCAAGACAAGAACGTGGAAAGGGTGGATCTTTCTCAACGTCCCTTTGGAGTATGGGTAGAAGGCGAGGAGTTCAAGGCAGAATCTCTGATAATTTGTACTGGGGCAGAAGCAATTTGGCTTGGAGCAGAGGGCGAAGAGGAGCAGAAGGGGCGAGGGATCTCGACATGCGCCACTTGTGACGGTGCTTTCTTCCGAGACGAAGAGATCATTGTCGTTGGAGGCGGGGATTCAGCAATGGAAGAGGCGATTTTTCTGACTAGGTTTGCTAGCAAGGTTACTGTAATACACAGAAGGGAAGTTTTCAAGGCTTCTAAGGTGATGTATGAAAGGGCTGCTGAGCACCCTAAAATAGAGATCAAGACGTTCAGGCAGGTGAAAAAATGGATTGCGGGCGAACAGGGCCTTACTGGTGCGGTCCTAGAAGACCCCCGTGATGGTTCTGAGGAGGAGATTGGGTGCGCTGGCGCATTTATCGCAATAGGGCACAAGCCAATTACCAGTTTCCTGGAGGATCAGTTGGAAACTGACTCAGAAGGATACATCGTGCACAAGGAGAATACAATGACTGCAGTCCCAGGAGTATTTGCAGCAGGAGATGTTGTCGACAAAAGATATCGACAAGCGATTACCGCTGCTGGAATGGGGTGCCAGGCCGCAATAGACGCAGAAAAGTGGTTGGAAGAGCAAGATTGAGGACCGAAGGTACCTTGATTGGACGCCCCTTCACGGTGACAATGTCGGACTACCTGAGCCCAGAGCAAAGGGAGAGGTACGCAAGGCATCTAGTTCTCCCGGGAGTGGGAGAAGAAGGTCAGGAGAAATTGCTCAGATCATCGGTTCTGGTGGTAGGGGCCGGGGGACTTGGTTCTCCAGCATTGATGTATTTGGCTGCAGCCGGGGTCGGCAGGATAGGCATTATCGACAATGATACGGTTAGTTCATCCAATCTACAGAGGCAAATAATCCACAATGTTTCTTGGGTTGGCAAATCTAAGGTTGAGTCTGCTTCGAACTGGATCAAGGGGCTTAATTCAGATATTGATGTGATTGGTATCGACGATAGGCTGACCCAAGGGAATTCACTGGAAATATTAGGCGATTATGATGTAATTATCGATGGAACGGATAATTTCCAATCTCGATATCTGATTGGGGACGTCTGTGAGATCCTCGGTAAACCTTGGATTTTCGGCAGCATCCATAGATTCGAAGGGCAAGTCTCCACATTCAACCTCGACGGCGGGCCAAATTATCGCGACCTGTTCCCCGTCCCTCCGCCCCCAGAATTGGCACCGAATTGCTCTGAAGCTGGTGTGTTGGGCGTACTTCCTGGTATCGTTGGAACAATTCAGGCCTCAGAGGCACTCAAAGTAATCCTGAGCATTGGAGAAAATCTAAGCGGAAAGCTGCTAGCAATTGATGCTCTGACGATGGAAATGAGGACACTATCATTTTCGGAAAATCCAGAAAGGGCAAGGGTTACTAGACTAGATGATAATGTTAGCAGAGATTTTGAAGAAATTGGTGCGAAGGATCTTTTCGAAAGAAGAAGGGATGGTTGGAACCCATTCCTCCTTGATGTTAGAAGAGCACATGAGGAGGCTATTGCTTCCATTGAAGGCACGGATGCCAGAATAATGCATCTTGAGATTCCTACGAGATTATCCGAGTTGCCAAAGGGAAATGACATCGTTGTATACTGCCGAAGTGGCCAAAGATCGGCCGCTGTGGCTAGATTCATCATAGAATCTGATTTGGAAATTGGACGTGTTTTCAACTTGACTGGGGGCATTCTCTCTTGGTCTGACAATGTAGATCCAAGAATAGTCAAATACTAATGTGGTATTTTTATTCACAATACACTGTTTTAATGTGGTAATTTATCAATTTTATACTAATATTAATAAAATTTTAGAGGTAATGTGGTATTTTTGATTGTAATACATCGTTTTAATGTGGTTAAATTAAGATAATATTGAAATTATTTAACGGAAATACCACATTAAACAATTAATTGTGGTGAAATTGCTAGAAACATGGCCAATATTGTTGTACTATACCTGCTCGGGCGAACATGGTATTGGCGAGAATAGGGATTTGGAAGTGTCCCGAATGCAGCCTTCACCAGATTTGGAAAACTAGGTCCAATAATGCGAATAAATTGGACAGGAAGTGCGCAGAATGCGAAAAAAGGGTCAGGACTACACTGGATAGATCATCCTCTGGCAAGGGGAGAACAAGGAGTGTAGAGATATGGGAAAGAGATCCGCGCTCTAAGATTGGGAAACTCGAAGAAGAGGTGGTAAGAAGAAACTCCGGGATTTCTGCAGAGGAAGAAACGGCACGTGACCCGTCCTCTGATGATGAACCCCAATCTCTATTGCCTAAGATTTGGGGATCTGGTTGGAAGCCCGAAATTCCGTTAGAGTTCCCTCAGAGAGTTTCTTCTGGGGGCATCAGAGAGGAATTGTTGGAATTCATTGCGGAAAGACACGATGGGCATCTGGATGCGGTTTCTGACTGCTGGGCCAATCTGAAGATTCCAAATTACCTTGATGGGGAGAGTTTTCACGGATTCGCGGAATTGCTAGTTTCTGAATTAGAAATAAGGTTGTCAGAACGACTCCTTGGACCGGATCTCTCATCTTTGAGCAAAACCGAAATCATCCCTAGAAGAACAGGTGAGGCTTTCCTAGAAAGGAGGATGGTGAGATTCCTGGTCGATGTTACCCTTTGCCTGAGGAGGATTGCCCATTACCACTCAATAACAGTGGAATATAGGTTGCAATGGCAGAGATGGATGATTAGAACGAGATTAGTTGATGAACAGTTGAAAGATCTATTCGCATCCGGATTGCCTACTCCAGATGGCGGTACTTTCGGAGGAAAGGGTTTCAGATCAACTTGGCAAGAAGGAGTAGCGGCATGTGCTAGTGCAATGAATAGAGCGATTGATCTTCCCGAAGGAGAGCGTCAAAATGCAGACGTGGTAGCACCGATGATTCGGGATATGGGGCTTGCTCTAGCTATGGGGCAGACTCCGATTGAAGTTCTTGCAGCTCAAATGGGGAAGGCGGAGTCTTACATGGATGGAGGAATCGAGGGAAGTGGGGGGCGTGACCTACACATTGGTAACTGGGAGAAGAGGGTGCTGCCTCCAACAGCGCCCCTTCCAATTGCAAGTGCAACAACAACTGGTGTGGCATTGGCTGCAAAACAGCTAGGTGTGAAGAGGTTTCATCTAGCCCCGGTTGGAGAGGGTTGTAGCAGTAGTGGAGAGTTCTGGGAAGCGATGAATTTCGCTGGAGTACGCGGACTTCCAATTTGCTTTATGATTCAGAATAATCAGATCGCTCTCGACACGTTCAATTCAGCACAATCCGGAGCAGAGACTTTCGGTGACAAAGGGCATGCAATGGGAATCCCCGCATGGAGCATTGATGGATCTGATCCCGGGATGTTCTACGCATCCTCGGCAGTAGCTAGAGAGTTCGCCATGGCAGGTTGTGGGGCCACTCTGATTCACGTTGAAACAATGAGGGGTTGTGGTCATGCACATCATCACGACGACCTGTATCTAGGATCTTCAAGTGGGAATCCTCCCGGTTACGTTGATCGAGATTTGCTGCGATACTGGTCTGAGAAAGACCCCCTGCCAAACCACAGAGAATTGCTAATCAAATTAGGAGTGGGGGAACAGATGCTGAATCGGATACTTCAGGAAGAAGAGGAGGGTATCAATGCGGCCAGGAATGAATTGGAGGAAATGGATTGGCCCGAGGGTAATTCGGTAGTTAGGGGGGTGACCTCACTTTTTGATGCAACAAGCCATGAGCATCAACTAAGCAGAATCGATCGAGAGGGCGATGCCCTAGAAGCGGCTCTAATGCCTGGAGAATACGGGATCGAGTTCTCGGATGCTCCAAACTCATGGACATTCAGTAGATCAATACAGAATGCAATGGCGACTCTGGCTGAAAAATTTGGAGAACGGATGTTATTCATGGGAGAAGATATGGAAGTCGCTGGGGCTTTCGGAATGAATCTGGGGCTGAAGGCGAAGGGGCACCAACCGAAACTCCTCGATATGCCACTATCCGAGGCGATAATCATTCATTCAGCAACAGGGGCTGCCTTGGGTGGAATGCTCCCCCTAGCAGAAATTCAGTTCGGTGGTTTTGCTTCACTGGCAATGAATCCGCTGGTAAACAATGCAGCCCAACTAAGATGGAGGTGGGGTGCTGAAGTGCCCCTAACTGTCAGAATCCCACTCGGTGCAAAGACCCGAAGTGGGCCGTTCCACGCGAATATGATTGAGTCGTGGCTAACAAATGACCCGGGCCTGGTTATCGTCTCTCCAAGTAATCCACAAGATGCCTATGATCTACTGATCGAGTCGCATCATCTTCCTGATCCGGTGGTTTACCTTGAGCACATTGGGTTATACGGACTAAGGGGGGGGATGACTGGCTGGGGCAAGTCAATCAACCAAGTAGTAGACACGGAATCCGTCGAGAAGAGGCTTGAAAGTGGCAATAGTTCCATTGGATCTGCTCGAATAGTTCGTGGGGGAAAGGACATCACAATTGTCACATGGGGGGCGATGGTGCATGTTGCTCTTGATGCGGCTAGAGAGGCATCCAAAAAGGGAACCGAGGTTGAGGTAGTGGATCTTAGAACACTTGTTCCGTTTGATTCCGAGACCTGTATCAATTCGGTATTGAGGACAGGGCGCCTGATCGTTCTGCAAGAGTCGCAATGGACGGGAGGATTCGGGCACACTGTATCAAGCAGAATTGTTGAAGAGTCGTTCTGGAGAATGGAGTCCCCCCCAATTGTAATTGGGGCCTTGGATACGCCAGTCCCATTTTCACCCACTCTGGAGGATCACACTATTCCCAGCGTAGGAGTAGTTGTCAGGCATATTGAGAGGGCGTGCACTTGATGAGATTGCATAGCAGACTTAGCAAAGAGTAATTTGTGAAATGTTCGGGGAATGGGATATGGATGGGACCTTAGTAGACGTTCTGTTCGTTCTTTCTGGTTTCGCATTACTAATGGGGGGAGGGGAAGCATTGGTCCAAGGGGCGACCAGGATTTCACAGAATCTTAGTGTCTCCCCCCTGGTTGTTGGGTTCACAGTAGTGGCGGTGGGGACTTCGTTGCCTGAGTTGGCTGTCGCAATAGAGGCTATTGGAAATGATGCCCCCGACATAGCAATTGGAGGTGTACTCGGATCCAATGTTGCCAATGTAATGCTTGTACTCGGAACGGCAGCATTGCTGGGTGCGAAGTCCGAAGGCGGAGAGGACGTCAGGAGAGATTCAGTAGCAGTAATAGTGGCTACATCTTTCATGGCTGTTTTCGTTTTTGGAGGGGAGGTACCCCTATCTGGAGGGGTTGTTATGCTATGTTGTCTAATCGCGTACTATTACTACACATATTCGAAAGCAATAGCTGGAGATGACGAGTATGAGTTCGAAGACTCTTGGCTTCCGAGGAAAATGTCTGTCGCAATACCTGCTTGCATAATTGGGGGGGCGATGATATGGTCTGGAGCAATACTGCTGGTCGATGGATCGACTAACATTGCAGAGACGTTCGGCGTCTCGGAGGCAGTGATAGGACTGACAATTGTTGCTCTAGGAACATCATTGCCAGAGCTTGCTGTAACGGTGGTCGCAGGTCTGAGGGGCCAAGGAGGAGTGGCCGTAGGAAACGTTCTCGGCTCCAATGTAATGAATATCATGGGAATAATTGGCATTGCTAGCATTTTCGGAGGTGGAATTGTCGTCGATAGCGAATTCACTAGAGACATCATGGTAGTAATCGCGACTTCTGGTTTCGTGGTTATTGCATTTCTTAGGGGTAAGGACTTCTCAAGAGCTGTTGGTTCATTGATGATTCTCACCTATCTTTCTTACATGACTTATCTCAGTGGATTACTAGACGGATTAGTATAGCACTATTACGAAGCTGGGTAACGGGGCTCCATGGAGTTGCCCCGGGTTGAGTGCGTAATTCTTGCAGCTGGTTCTAGCATTAGACTAGGGAGGGACAAAGCGCTAATCCGCATTGGAAACAGCACCCTAGTGGGATGGTTGTCGGAAAGGGTTTCGAACATGGGGGTCGATGTCACCGTGGTGGCAAACAAGACTAACATTGCAGAGATTTCCGCCAAACTCCCCGGTTCTAATGTAGTTGAAAATACAGAGCCTAAGAAAGGACGGACGGGTTCCCTTAAGGTCGGAATTTCAAGTATTGATCACTCAAAGGGGCACAACTACAGATTGCTTGTAGTGCCGGTAGATAGGCCGGGTTTCTCAAATTCCACACTCGAACGACTAATCGGCTCAAAAGAGAGTTGCTGTCCAATGCGAGATGGTAGGGGAGGTCACCCTCTGCTATTATCGCCTACAGACGTTGGAAGAGTGAGGGAGAGTCCCGAGGATTCGCCTTTGAGACAAATCGTTGACCCTATCAGATTCGAAGTAATTGACGAGGCCCTACACCTAAACATTGACACGCCCTCAGATATTGAAGAGTTGGGTCTAAAATTAGATTCTATTATTGAAGAAAATTGAAAAGTGCAATTTCAACCCAGAGCCATGAATCCTGAAGAGTTGCTCGATGGTTTCAGCCCTATTGAGCAGGCTTTGATTGCAGGTATGTTCACCTGGTTCATGACAGCAGCTGGAGCGGGCCTGGTATTTTTCTTCCACGAAATAAACAGAAAAGCACTCGATGGAATGCTGGGTTTCGCTGCAGGGGTGATGATTGCAGCGAGCTGCTTCGGGCTTCTAGGTCCCGCAATCGATCAAACAGATGGAGAAGGTCTTGCGAAGGTACTTCCAGCTGCATTCGGATTCGTAATGGGTGGCGTATGCATGAGGTTGATCGATGCCTACCTCCCTCACCTTCACCCGGGAGCCCCTCCGGAAGAAACTGAAGGAGTCAAGACCAGTTGGCATAGGAGCAAACTTCTGATTTCCGCTATAACACTGCACAACGTACCCGAAGGGCTGGCAGTAGGGGTTGCCTTTGGGGCTGCTTCAACTGGTGATGGTCTGGGAGCAGCAATCGCGTTGTCGATTGGAATAGGGATTCAGAACTTCCCAGAGGGAGCTGCAGTGTCGGTCCCACTAAGAAGAGAAGGTATGACGAAGAAAGAGAGTTTCTGGTGGGGCCAATTATCTGCAATGGTGGAGCCAATTGCAGCGGTATTGGGTGCGGCGACCATACTTTACGTCGACCCGATTCTGCCCTATGCTCTTGCATTCGCTGCTGGCGCTATGATTTTCGTAGTCGTAGAAGAGTTGGTACCTGAGGCCCATAGGGGGAAAAATGGAGACATTGCAACAATGGGAGTAATGATTGGTTTCACCATTATGATGATGCTGGACGTGGCATTGGGCTAGCAATAGTAACTCCAAAGGCAGAGTGCCCAGTCAGGCGGGTGTGAGCATTGCCGTATTGTCTTGGGCACTAGAGAGGTTGAGAGGTGGCGAGAGGGTTGCAATTGCATCAGTAATCGAGGCGCAAGGCAGCGTTCCTGGAAAGCCAGGTGCAAAGCTCGCTATCAGTTCATCTGGTTCTAGAGTCGGGACGGTGGGCGGTGCTGGACTTGAGATGAGGGTGAGTCAAAAACTGGAAGATATGCTAGCTTCAGAGGATGGTTCGAATAGGAAGAAGGGCGGTTCTGTGGAGGTTTTCTTGTTGCACAAGGATGGGAAGGGAAAAGAGGTGACAGCCTTGGACAGCCTATGTGGGGGGCGCGTGACTGTGTCGATGGAAGTGATTGACCCGAGGCCTCACATCTTGATTGCAGGAGGGGGCCATGTTGGTTTCGCCCTGGCAAAGGTTTGTGATAATCTGGATTGGGAATACAGTGTTTTCGATATCAGAGAGGATTACAGTAATTCCGAAAGGTTCCCTAATGCTGAGGGAGTAATATGTTGCCCGGTAGGCGAATTTCTTGGTCAAGAGGATGAGGGGTCTCTTCGAAGATTCTCCGACATACTCCTTCTGAGTCATGACTGGGGGGTCGATGAGGACTTACTGATAGGCATACTTGGAATCTTAGGAGGTACTAAGAGACCCAGGATTGGTGCTATTGGCTCAAAGAAAAAGTGGTCGGAATTCGAGAGGTCTGGGATTGAAAGAGGAATCGAAAAGAGGATCCTGGAATCTGTTAGGTGCCCCATTGGTTTGGAAATAGGCGCAGACTCGCCTGAAGAGATTGCAATAGCCGTTTGCGCAGAAATTCTTTCATTAGAGAGGGCAATCAGCCCAACCTAAGTATGAAATTCGTGGTCAATTGCGGGGCACTGTGAAGAAAGCCTCTGTCCTCATTGCCGCGCTGATGCTATCTGCATCCCTTGTGGGGTGCCTTGGTGGGCAGGAAAAGGAAGTGGAAACAGAAACCGAGGTCATCGAAGGATTCGGTTCCTTTAGCGTCGTTGCTCCAGTTGACACGGGGATCAACGTGTATCACAATCACTTCTCCATGAACGAGTCTTACCCCGAATGGCTTCTTGATCAACTAGGGGTTAACATGGTCTGCAATATCACCAGTAATGGAACATGGCAAGAGAGGTATGAGGCAGATAGGGAGAGTTGCTGGGACGTCATAGAATCTGGAGATATTGTTTGGTTTAGAGGGACCAGGATTATTGGGACCACCCCCGACGATGATACCGATATACCAATTTTGGATGATCCCAGCGACGGACATGGAACAGCAGTTACAGGAGCGGTACTCAATGCAAATCCTGATGCGGTAATTTTCTTCGTTGAGGGATTCAGCGATGCAGCAGTTCTAGCAGCGGCGAACCAACCATTGGTTGACATCATTACAACGAGTTTCGGACCAATCCTCTCAGTTCCAGTTCCAGGGATTGAGGATGCAACCAAAGTGGCCGTGGTTCAAGAAAAGAAGATTCACACCGGGGCAGCTGACAACTCCCCTTCTCCGGCAATCCAAGACTCCACGGCGGGCCCCCCATGGAGCATTGGAATTTCCGGCTACGCCGAGGAGGACGATGATCAGAAGGAAACGATGAGCGGTTCGTACCCGGACATTGCGGCAGACTGGACTCAGTTCCTACCCAATCACGATGACGTCGACGGCTACCATTGGACGTCAGGGACTTCTTTTGCCACTCCTAGGACTGCCGGTCTCCTCTCGGAGGTCCTAGAGAGTCTGAGATTCGAATTTGGGGACCCATCTGCTGGAGCGGATCCGGATTCAAGGATGGGTCTTATCGTAAACGGAACAAATTTCTCATTGACGAATGACGATCTACGAGATGCGCTGAATCTCTCTGCTTGGTATCCTTCATTCTCAACTTGGGACCCCCTATCGGGAACAACTCCGGTATCCCCAATTGCTCCGTGCACACAAGTTGGCTGGGGCGTTGTAAACGAGAGTAATGTCAAGCCAATTATTGAGCACCTAAATGGAAGCAATGCGATGCCCCAGAGGCCATTTGATGTCGAGATTTGTATGGAGTCGAATCAGGACATCAGAGAAGCATACTGGAACTAAGGTTGGAATTAAATAGAAAAAAGGACTTGTGGAGACATGAGAAAAGTTCTCCTCAGGTGGAAGGTCTCCTCCCTAAGCGGAATTGACGAGATTGATACTCTGATGGAAATCTGTGAAAGAATAGAGGTTCTTGGACATCTCTCAACAGAATCTGATGGAGTTACCCAACTAGTCGAGTTAAAAATAAATGAGGGACATGAACTTTCGGAAATCTCAGAATTGGAAAGTTTTGAGGTTTTAGAGAGGCATGAGGAAGACGAAAGCGGCGTTCTTGTCAGCATTCGTTGCACGCACCCGCTGGCATTATCTGCAGTTGAGTTATCAAACATCTATGTATATCCGCCATATGGAATTGACTCGAAAACTGGATTGGAGTTCAGGATCTTCGGAATTTCCAGCTCAATACGTAGTTTCTTGGAATTCGTCAGAAATGTGATGCCGCCCGATACCATAAGTGTCCAGACAATAAAGAACGGATCTGGGAAGGACTATGATTTTCTAACGGAAAAGCAGAGGGAGGTTCTGGAGCTAGCAGTTAGGAGAGGTTACTACGAAGATGGCTCGGAAGTCACTCTGAAACAACTAGCGGATCAGTTGGGAATAGCTAGGAGCACCATCGGTGAGCATCTAAAAAGAGCCGAGTCAGAGGTCGTAAAGAAGGCCGTCAATGAATTCAACTAGGCAATGGAAGTAACCGAATGCTCAAAGGATGGACTCGATTGGTCATAATGTGGTGCAGTTCCGACTCCCGATGCTACCCCATCCCGATGAGGTCGAGTGGAATGCCGTCGTGAACGGAGAAGAGTCTTCAATTTTCATCGAAAGCAATGCAATTCTGCTTGATGTCCTTAGAGATAGGATTGGTAGTTTGGGGACCAAGCGTGGATGCGACATGGGGACTTGCGGATGCTGTTCAGTTCTCATCGATGGAGAGCCAAGGTTGTCCTGCCTAACCCTAGCAATCGAAGTTGATGGTACAGGAATTACCACGGTTGAAGGATTGGCTGATGGGCATCACCTACATCCAATTCAGCAGACCTTCGCGGAATTTGGAGGCAGTCAATGCGGATTCTGCACCCCCGGATTTCTAGTTGTGATTTCGGCTCTACTTTCAGACAACCCGAAACCCGATGAAGAGGAGATAAAGGGTGCAATTGAAGGCAATCTCTGCCGGTGTACTGGTTTCCAGCAGATTGTAGACTCGGTGAAAGCGGCATCTGAAATCCTTGTATCGGGGGATTGTGTTGAAGACTCAACAAGCCCCAAGAGCGACCCGCATCCAGGATTTGGTGGGAACTAGTATGTCCAAGAAAGAGGGAGATGAGGAATCTTCAGAGGGCGATGATGAGATTATCGGATACAGGCAACAACCAGGAAAACTCCCATTTTCTAGACCTGGTTCCGGTGGAAAGAACAGATTCTCTGAGTCTACTGATCCAGAAATGATTCCTAGTTCACAGGGTGGGTCCTTGAAGCAACCCTGGGGCCCACACAGGCATGACGAATTAGTGAGTGGCCAAATTATAGGAAAACCGACCGCATTAGTGGACAGTTCTTGGAAAGTTACTGGTCAGGCTCATTACGGGGACGATGTACGTCTCGCAGGAGAGCTCATTGGAAGGATTGTTCGCTCCCCTCACCACTATGCGAGGGTCCTCTCGATAGACTGCTCCAAAGCGCTTGATCTGCCTGGAGTGATTGCAATTGCGACGGGGGATGACGCGAAGAACCGCTTCGGAGTACTCCCGGTTACGAAGGATGAGCATGCAATGGCAGTGGAGAAAGTTCGCCATGCTGGTGATCTGGTCGCTTGCGTCGCTGCAGTCGACGAGCCTACTGCTAGGGAGGCGGAAAGGCTGATCGAAGTGGAATACGAGATTCTGGAGCCGATTCATGACATGCGCAAGGGCCTTGAGGACAGTGAGGAGCCGATTCATGATCGTGGCAACTACCACATCGGAGAGTCAAACATACAGAAGAGAGTTTTCCAAGAGTTCGGGGACATTGCCGGGATGTCTCAATCCTCTGTCGCTAGTCACAAGAAAAATTGGCTTTTTGCAGGAGTGAATCATGGTTTCACTGAGCCGCATGCAGTGGTTGCTAATTGGGACCCATCCGGAAGACTGACTCTATACACACCACAACAAGTTCCACACTACCTTCACAGAGCACTGGCTGACGTTTTGGAAATTCCAATGCACCAAATCAATGTGCATAGAACATTTGTCGGAGGGGGGTTCGGAGGAAAATCGGATCCATTTCCCCATGAGATGTGTGCGGCAATTCTTGCGAGAAAATCGGGCAGACCAGTGAGAATCACTTTCGATAGAGAGGAGGTCTACTGGGTCAATAGGGGCCGTCACCCATCTAGGATTGAGATGAACCTCCATGCTGACAAGGAAGGCAGGATTTGTGGGATTGAGACTGATGCGCTAATTGATGGCGGGGCATTTGCCTCTTTCGGACATGTGACCACTTACTACAATGGAGTCCTCCACACAGCACCATACGAGATTGGTGCTTTCCACTACACTGGAGCCAGGGTGTGGACGAATAAACCGGCCAGTGGTGCCATGAGAGGGCATGGAGCGGTGAACTCGAGATGTGCAGTAGAAGTTGGGCTAGATGACCTGGCCGAGAGTCTTGGTGTTGACCCGATTTCTCTTCGTCTGGCAAATCTACTTCCCCCACACTCGGCGACAATTACTGGATTTAGGGTAACCAGTATTGGCATGAGGGAGTGTCTGGAGAGGGTCAAGAAAGAGAGCGGTTGGGACGAGAAATTCAGAAAGCTACCTTTGGGCAAGGGGATTGGGATAGGTTGTGGTTTCTTCATCTCGGGGAGTGGTTTACCCATACACTGGGATCCCAATAAATTCCCACATGCAACTGTACATCTGAAAGTAGACATGGACGGGGGAGTGACGGTTCATACTGGTGCTGCGGACATTGGCCAGGGTTCAGATACAGTTGTCGCCCAATCGGTCGCAGAGGTATTGGGATTGCCTCTTGACATGATTCGGGTGAGATCCAGAGATTCGGATACTTCTCCAGTTGACCTAGGATCTTACTCCTCAAGAGTCACGTTCATGAATGCCAATGCCGCAATCTCAGCAGCAATGCAGATCAGGGACGAATTGCTTGATGCGACAATGGAGATAACAGGTGCCGAAAGGAAGGGCCTGGTGATCGGGGACCGTAGAATTTTCCTGAAGAGTGACCCTGCAGTCGGTGTTTCATACCTAGAGGCACTGCACAAGGCACAAGAGGATCGGGGGGCTCTAGTGTCATCCGGAGCATACAGGACGCCACCCATGGGAAGGACCCACAAGGGGGCAGCCGCTGGTCTAGCACCTGCATATTCATTCTCGGCATACGTAGCAGAAGTGACTGTGGACGTAGAGACGGGGCAGACCAAGGTGGACAAAGTGTGGGCTGCGCATGATTGTGGTAAGGCCCTAAACCCGCTGGCAGTGAAGGGTCAGATAATCGGCTCCTGCCATATGGGGATGGGGCAAGTCCTCTCAGAAGAGATGCGATATGGCAGAAGTGGGAATCTGATGAATCCTGATCTCCTTGACTACAAAATTCCGAGTGTTCATGAGATGCCAGAAGTAGTCCCGATAATAGTCGAGTCAAATGACCCAGAAGGTCCCTTTGGGGCAAAGGAAGCAGGAGAGGGGCCTCTCCTACCAATTCTTCCAGCAGTTTGCAATGCTGTTTACGATGCGGTGGGAGTCAGAACTTCCGAACTCCCAATGACTCCAGAGAGGGTTTTCAAAATGATTGAGAAGCGTTGCAGGTCTGAAGGTATTTCAGATCCAACAGAACTTGGATGCCCGTCACTTGAGCACTCGGATCTGCAAAAAATTCTCGAAAAGAGGGGCGAGGAGCATAAGTTAAGGGACAAGGAAAGAAGATTGGACGAGGAGAGGGGGGACTACTACAATGGAGCGCTATTCGGTTTGGATCCCTCCACCCCTCCTGATGAAGTGGACCCTAGGTGGGAGGTCAGAGTGACCCCTGACGAAGAATACCTGGCTTCTCCTCGACTTGCAGGTAGTGCTTGGAAGCATACTGAGAGGCGCCACATGGGGGATTCGAAATGAAGATGCCACCATTCAGGGTACTGTCTCCAAAGAGCCTTGATGAAGCCATAGAGATGGCGAAAGAGTTCTCTGAATCTGGGGAAGATTTCGACTGGATTGCAGGAGGTACAGATCTCTTGCCCAACTACAAATGGCACATCAATGTAAAGAGTCATGTAATTTCTTTATCTTCAATTCCAGAATTACGAGAGTTGAGTGAGGGGCACATCGGTGCGATGGTAAGCATAGATGAGTTGGCGGAGGGGGCGTCCACACATCCAGTTCTAGCCAAGGCGGCAAATTCCATTGCCAGTGTTCTGATCAGAAAATCTGGAACAGTTGGAGGCAACATTTGCTTGGATACCCGGTGCTATTGGATCAATCAATCTGAAACATGGCGAGAATCTATCGACTGGTGTCACAAATGCGACTGCGGGACGGGTGCAGATTGCAGGGTAATTCCCAATCAGAACACTCTGTGCGTTGCGACATACCAGGCAGATCTTGCCCCAGTACTGATGTGCCTTGATGCAACGATACATCTGGCCTCGCCCGGAGGAACTAGGTCCCTTCCACTTTGTGAGTTCTTTGAGTTGGATGGAATGAAGAGAAATATCCTTGAAAAGGGGGAGTTAGTGACTCACATCACAATCCCAGAAGATTCCTCGGAATGGCACGGGGATTATCAGAAATTAAGACAAAGAGACTCATGGGACTTCCCAGAAGCGGGGGTTGCCGTGCTTTGGAGAGGGGATCCGAGTGAGGGTCCTGAGAATCTAAGAGTTGCGACTACTGGTCTCGAGTCCATTCCGAGTCTACACTCTGAGGAAGCAGAGGGGGCCCTGTCGAATTGGCGTGGTGCTGAAACTGTTGAAGACCTCGCGGAGTCAATCAGGAAAGCAGTAAAGCCGGTGCAGAACACTTGGTTCTCCCCACCATATCGAAGAAAGATGGTGAAGGTCTTAACGAAGAGGGCTTGTAGAGGTTTACTGGTGGTTTGATGGGTTCGAGGTTTGCCTCAATTATCCTAGGAGCTATCCTGACATTCTCTCAGCTCGCGACGACCCCGACTTCGGCACAAGAGCTAGATTCTTGGGAATTGGGCATAAACTACCCCGGAGAAGACTCAACAAACCCGTTTCTTCTATCCGATGATGGATCTGTTAAGGTTGAGTTCTTTGTAGAAAACTCTGGATTGACCGAGATAACCGTTGAGTTCGAATACAATATTCCTTTCAGTGGGGAGCACGAGGCTCCCGAGGGAGAGACTATTTCCGCTGGTTCGAATGATTCATTCGATCTCAAGATAAGCGGAATTGACGTTCTATCCCATGATGCAGAAAAGAAGGAGAAGTTCTCGATTACAGCAACGATTACGGCGAGGCAGGGGGTTCCTGATCCCCTATCTTCCTCTCAGAACAGAGAAGGAGACCTAGAGATTCCATCTATTTTCGATCTTGCAGTAGAAATTACTGAGCCATTCGGACCCATGAATGCAGGTTCAGACACCATCCTCACGGTCACTGTGACAAACAAAGGAAATGCGCAGGACGGAGTCGGGGAAGTCGATGTCAAGGACGACTGCCCTCTATTGTCCACCGACAATGGCCTAGACTCACTACTAAGCGGGAACATCGAGGCAGGAAAGGAAAAGGATGCGAACCTGAAAGTAACAGCCTCGGAGAGCCATCCCAAGAGGCATTGTGACATCACGGTAACAGTGACCTCGAAGAGAGAAATGCCAGGAGGGGGTAATGCAATCGCAGAGGGAGAGGTGAGGGTCACGGTTGAGCCGCCTCCATCGGGAGATTCAGGTTCCAGCGACCAAGGAGGGGGGAGTAGCGAAACTGAGGACTCAGTGGAGTCTAACCTACCGGCTCCAGGCGCAATTGTGGCCATCTCAGGGTTGCTAGGCGCCCTATTCTTCCCCAGAAGGAAAGGAGAATAGGAAAATCGGTAGCAAAACGTGATACCGGCGAGAAAAATGAACTTAGTTCAGCAACATATAACCGTGATTTGATTGTCCGACAGATGTTGCTTGGGCCAACGGTCCAACTTGAAGAGGGGTTTGAAGGATGCCAGAAGAAGTGGATGGCGAAGCTCGATTCAATAGAAATGTAATGTATGCCTTGGTAATTACATCAATTATGCTACTAGTTCTGCCCATGTTCTTCGTAATTGGAAAGTCAACAAATTACTCGGCATACGATGATAGCGGCCTAGGTCAGCTATCCGATATGAGGGAGAGTTTCGAAGGCGAATATGTGGAGAACAGGGACGAAGGATACTATGTCGCTAACACAATGTCTACTCCAATGCTTGTCAATGACTGGAAAGATCCCCATCGTACACTACTGACTATTATCGCACCTGAGAAGCCAATAGATCAGACGGAAGCGGATGAGATTTTCCGCTTTGTTACGGAAAAGGGAGGGAAGGTGATTGTTGCTGCTGATAACACGCAAGCCCATAACCTGGCCATATTGTTTGGCGTCAGGTACATGGATGCCCCATTGAAAGACGACAAGCAGCATTGGGTTTTCACGGAACAATCGGAGCAATTCATCGATTGGGGGAACGTCTGGAGCGCGTCACCAGTAAATCAGGACATAGACGACATGTCTCCAGGGGCACTAATGCAGGGTTGTACCTCATTCCAAATTCAGAACCCAGATGGTTTGAATGATTGCAGGCTCCCAGTTATGTATAAAGGCCCAACTGGAATGATGTTTGAGGCTACTGACAAGGATCTTGAAGATCCAGGACACAGAAAAATAATGACTCTGGGAAGGGCCTCTCCTTCGGCCTTTATTGACAGAGCCGGAGATGGCGATCCGACAAACCCAGCTAATCCGGCAACAGGAGATCTGAGGCTTATGATGAGGTTCGACTACCCTGGAATAAAGGTCCTCGACAAGGTTGCTGACGAGGGCAGGGGAGCATTCTCAGCTGGAGTTGGGGAGTTGGAAGTAACGGGCAGCATAGTTTTCGTTGCTGATGATGAGGCGTTCTCGAATATGCTGTGGGAGTTAGGAGTTGCAAAGGATCAGGGCCTAAGTCAAGACTGCTCGGCTATTGGCGATTATACTCGAAACAACTGCTGGACCCAGGAGATTCTGAATAACAACGATTGGGGAGGGAATGAGAGGTACTTCAGGCTCCTAGTCTACGACATGATGGAATTCGACAATGTAGAGCTCAACGCGCCAATAAGATCCGATCCAACCAACTTCCAAGTTGTTTTTGATGAGAGCAGGCACGTGACAGGGATTCTCTCGGAGCCATTTGTTCAGACAATGGGAACGGTAGTTCTCCTTACATCCAACCAATTCCTGAAGTGGTTAGTCGTTCTCAATGTGGCCCTTCTTCTACTAGTGGCCATGATGGTAGTTCCTGAGAAGGAGAACTGGAGGCACGTGTTCGACCTAACAAAATTCAACCAGCGTCCTGATAAGCTAGACCCGGCAACGTATAGGGATAGAGTTAGGAGAGCACTTCTAACCAAGGTGAGGATTCACCATGATTTGACTCGAGACGAGATGGCAATGAGGCCTCCGCCAGAAGTTCAGGCGATGATTGGGGACCCCCGCCTCGTGGAATTGGCTTATAGCCAAAGCCGGACGTACACGCCACAAGAGTTGCGCAAGTTGATGCAAACCATTCGCCGATGGGGAAAAAATAACTAAAAAATGGAGTGAAAAAAATGAGTGAGACAGAACCAGCAAAAGGGATGCAGGCGCCCAGTTCGGGTGCACATGATGCAGTTTTGGCCAAGAAGGCACAAGAGGCACGTGGATCGAGTAAGAAGGACGAGGTGTTGGCAGCCACCGGAGCAATGGGGCAGGCAATTAGTACAGAAGTCCAGAAGGTAATCATCGGAAAGTCACATGTGATTGACAACGTTATGGTGGACATTCTGTCCAATGGGAATCTTCTGTTCGAAGATTTCCCCGGACTAGCGAAGACTCTGATGACCAATACCTTCGCAGATGCTCTTGGTTGCGATTTCAAAAGAGTTCAGTTCACCCCTGACTTGCTTCCAGCGGACATTACCGGGACCAACATATACGATGCGAAGAAAGGTGAGTTCACCTTCAAGCCCGGTCCGATTTTCTGCAATCTCCTACTGTCGGACGAGATTAACAGGGCCCCCCCTAAGACTCAGGCAGCTCTACTAGAGGCCATGCAAGAGAAGCAGGTGACAATCGGGGTTGTCACGCACAAACTTCCTTCTCCTTTCCTAACAATGGCTACTCAGAACCCAGTCGAGCAAGAGGGGACATACCCTCTGCCAGAAGCTCAGCTTGACAGATTCATGATGAAGATGATGGTCGGCTACCCGGACAGGGCTGACGAGAACGAGATCCTTCAGAGAAGGATCAATCGTAAGACCGATGAAGTTGAGGTCAACAGCATCACTGATCCAAGCATCGTAGTCAAGATGCAAAATTCCTGCGAAGAGGTGTATGTCGACAGGTCGGTCAGAGAGTACATGGTGGACATCGTGGCTAGGACGAGAGAAGACCCCCGGGTCCTCGTTGGTTCTTCGCCTCGAGGCTCACAAGCACTATTGAAGACCAGTAGAGCGGTTGCGGCCATGCGTGGGAGGGACTTCGTCACTCCCGATGACGTGAAGTCAATTGCAGAACTGGCAGTTGCCCACAGAATCATCCTAAAGCCAGAGCATCAGATTAAGGGACTGGAAACCGGAGAGGTCATCCGAGATATTCTACATGGGAAGAATGCAGCGAATGTACCGACCGTCTGAGTGATGACGAGGTGGAAAGGTGGCCTGGAGCCGAAAATCAGCGATGTTCGCATCGCTTTCGGTAGCAATGTATCTCCTTGGCCTAGTTCTGCGTAACCAGCAACTTGTTACAGTCGCAGTAGTTCTACTTTCATTCCTTACATGGGCGGCCCTGAGGACTGCCCATGGTGACGTTGCCTCCTCGGGAAGGAGGGTGGAAGAGGCGATCATGGACGAAGGAGTGCAACTTCAGAGCATCGTTGCAATGAGGAAGACTTCGACATCCAGAGTTTTCGAGGATGGGGAGATTGACGTAACTCTGAGGATCCAGAACAGATCTGCCATAGCCAAAGTGCTCGAACTACGGGACAGGGTTCCAGAGGTCATGAGAATCAAGAAAGGGGCTAACTACGTTCTAATGGAAATCGGACCGAAGAGAGAGACGGAGATTTCCTACACAATTGAGACGCCCCTCAGGGGCTTCTACACGATTGGCCCCGTGTGCATAAGGGTACAGGACGAACTGGGCCTATTCCACAATGAGAAAGAGGTCCAACTATACGACGATTTCTTGGTTTTCCCGAAGATGGAGGACATCAAGGATGCGATGATCAAGAGTAGGGTGCCTAAGATTTTCACCGGGGCAGTGAACATCAGAAACCCCGGCGAAGGTTCGAATTTCTACAACCTAAGGGAATACCTGCCTGGTGACCCGATGAGGAAAATCAACTGGAAGGCAACGGCAAGGCAGGATGGGAAGATGATGGTGAACGAGTTCGAAAGGGACGCTGTGAGCGATGTAATCATCCTAGTAGATAGTAGATCAGTTAGCGAAACCGGCCCTGTGAGTAGGAATTCTCTAGTTTACAGCACAAGAGCAGCGGCCAGCCTAACCCAGCACTTCCTCTCGAGGAGGGACTCTGTTGGACTAGTTGTCTACGGGGACGAAATTGTCTCAGTAGATAGGGATACTGGGAAGAAGCAATTGTATGTCATCTTGACCAAGTTAGCCGGAGCGATGGCAAAGGGCAACACCCCCCTCAAGATCGTGACTACGAGAATAATGCCTCACATTCATCGGGGAAGTCCGATAATCATCCTGTCCCCTCTAGAAGACGACCCTACGATTGTGGATGCGGTTAGGGACCTCAGAGCTAGGAACTTCGAAGTTACTGTACTCTCCCCTAGCAGCCTTGAGTTCGAATTCGATGCCAGGAGGATAGACAGGACGGGTTATGAAGTCCTAAAAACTGAGAGGGACATCTTGATGACCGAACTCAGAGGACTGGGTGCTTATGTGATGGACTGGGAGCCCGACATGTTGCTTTTCACGGCATTAGCTGGAGCAAGGGGATTCTAAGGTAGGTGGTTAGATGGCAGAACAAGAAGGAAAGGGGCCTGTAGACACCTCTCACTTGTATGAGGGTAAGGTCGTGAGATCTTCCGCCCCCAGCAGAAAGAAGGCTGCAGGAACCCTGAAGGCAGACTCTGGGATTCCTGATGATGCAGTTCCAGAAGTCGAGATTCCGAACTGGATAGATGCCATCTTCGGAGGTCCGGTGCTGGTTAATCGAGAGTTCGTTTCGCCGAATAGGATGGTCTTGACACTCCAAATGGGGGCTATTGGTTCACTCCTGGTACTAGGTTTCCTAACTTTCATGCTCACCCCGGTTTCGGGTACGGCATGGTTTGCTCTAACTAACTTAGTCGGAGTTGGCTTTCTAGGACTGTGGCTTCATCTGCTACTGATTCTTGTTGGACTGATATCTGGCTTCTGGGGGATTTGGCAAAGGGATCAGCGAGCAATGCTGCTCTCATACGTTGCCCTGATACTGGTGACAATCCGGTTTGCAGGTAGCAAAGTTGAGTTTGGCCTGAGTTTCCTACCGGAGAATGAGGTGATCCAGAAACTGCTTCTAATCCTCTATGCTGTTTTCCTTGTTGTGTATATGGAGATATCAAGCGCAGTAATTCGTTTCTCGATGCTGGATACATCCATCAGAACTGGAGAGGTTTACGTGATGAACGTGAAAAGTATCACTGATAGATACAACAGGGCACTGGGATATACCCCAGCAGTTGCAGCAGTGGTGGCAACACTGACTCTCTTCATCAATTTCTTCGTCCCTCTTTTCGTTAGAATTCTTGATCCTGTAGCTGCAAATAGGCTCGAGGAGAGTGTTGAGTTGACCAGCGTTTACGGGGTTGCTCTGGGGACAATTCTAGTGTTCATCGTGATTGCCGCTATGTTCGCAATCAACCTCCCGCTTAGGATTCAACAGTACCTTGAGAACCAGTCCTGATTAGAGGAACCCACCCATCAGGCCCAGATCAGCAATTACGAGCATTGCAACGGCTTCAACGACAGGAGCGGCTCTTGGCCCTATTACTGGATCATGCCTGCCTCCGACCTTCAGGGGTTTGGTTTCATTACTTGGAAGATGGAGTGTGAACTGCTCCCTCGGAAGGCTACTAGGTGGTTTGAAGTGAACCAATACTCTGATCGGTGACCCTGTGGATCTCCCTCCCAGAGCACCGTCTGCTTCACCGGTCTCCGCTCCTTCCAGCTGTGGGGATACGGGTCCTGGTACCCACATGTCATTGTTCTCAGAACCTCTCATTTGCGATGATTCTACGCCATTCGAGAACTCGATTGCCCTGGCTCCGGGAATCGCCATCAGACCCCTGGCAAGAGAAGGTTCGATGCCATCGAACCAAGGTTCTCCGACACCTATTGGCAATCCCTGAATGAGCAACTCAACTACAGAGCCTATGGAGTCCTTTTCCCTTCGAATTCTTTTGATCAGATCTGACATTCTTGGAGCTGCTTCGGAGTCTCGGCAATTGAGTCTGGACATCACTGAATCCTCATCAATTGGTTCTGATCTTTCTAGTTCCATTAGTGGTCTTGCAGAGATGTCCCCCACCCTGCTTAGATGGGCATCACAAGACCAGCCAGCGTTTTCCAAAATTGTCCGGACTTGACTTCCTGCTGATACAAGGCCCAGTGTGAGTCTGGCTGATTGGGAACCACCGCCACGGGGATCGCTGGATCCATCTGATCTAATCTCCTCGACCATGTCTGCATGTCCAGGTCGAGGGTGATCGGGTAGGAATGCGTAGTCGGATGACCTGGCATCGGAATTACGTACCAGCATCAGGAGTGGCCATCCAGTCGCTTTGCCCTCGTAGACTCCGGATAGAATCTCACATTCGTCTGGTTCCAATCGTGCTGACATGCCCTTCCTACCGGGCCTTCTACGAGACAAATCATCAGAAAGGGACTGCAAATCAATCTCTGTTCCGGGAGGGATTCCCTCGACCAAAGCGCCAATGCACTTGCCATGACTCTCGCCGAATAGTGTCACCTTCAACTGATCACCTAGCCCCATCCCCATCAAGACACCTCTACGGCAGTGGCATTGCTTGCAAATCGGGTTTGAATCGTGGAATGGCCCATTTCATCGATGATTGCAGATATGGATTCTGCTTCATCTTCGAAGCAAACCACTGCGATTGCCGGACCAGAACCGCTGATTCCAGAAGCTATGGCGCCTGAGGCAATACAGATGTTGCTTATCCTGAGTGCCTCGTGATCATCGGTGGCTGCAGAAACTGCCATTCCATTTGATGACAGTGAGTCAAGAGTGGATCCGTTCATTATCGATGCCAAAGATCTCTCGAAAATCTGACGCTGTTCTAAGAATCTGGTCGATGATATTTCTTTCGAACGCTGTCCTCTTAGACAAACCAGTACCGACAGGCTATCATCCATAACGCCATGGATGATGATGGAATCCGAGGCTCTAAGACTTGGGTCGACGAGTTTCCATCCGGGTTCTAGAGATGCCCAATTGTCATCCATGCTTCCAGTGATTGCACAATCCGACATTAACTGGGACTTGGCAGAGAGATCAGCTATTTCTGAATTGGATAGTCCCGTCCATGCGCAAGAGTTCAGAGCCCTAAAGGCAGCACACGAAAGAGCTGAGCTGGACTTGAGCCCTTGTCCGATTGGAACTGTACTCTCAACCACCCATCCGAATTCATCTGGAATTGGAAGTCCCTGCTCCCTCCAGCAATACTCAACAGAAGCTAGAAGGCCATGCCGATCATCATTTACTTCGTTTGACTTGTCCACGATCTGGACCTGTGTTTCCAACTGAATCCCTACTGAGCACCCCTTGCCTGTTCCCAAAGCATGGAGGATTGATATGGCCCCATTTGCCCTACCCGATCCCAGAACTTTCACGTCTCATTCACCTCTGCATTTAGAGCGAATCCTACATGTCTTGACCTGTTGTCGGTGAGTACGAAGATCTTGTCACCTTCTTTCACATTGGTTACTGAAATTGCCCCTCCATCGGGAGAAATAAGCCTCACAGTCTCTGCTTGCTGAACCACTATCTGCCCCTGAGAACCTGATATTTCGAATCTAATCAATAGTAGGGGCCGAGTCTCAACTTTCAACCGGCCGACTGTAGCATTCTCTTGATTGCCTGAAGATGACAGAATAGCAACTTCATCACCAGAAGTCAATTCGCTCAGGTACTTGGTTTTCCCATTCGCCAAAAGTGCGTAAGAATGGATTGCTCCTGCATTTACCCTAAATGGGCGAGTGGGGACGTACTCCGATTTGATTGTCTCTCCGTGGATAATGCAAAGCTTGCCTGAGATTGAACCAACTGCCATCCCCTGGCCGTCATTAATCCTCCTTGTTAGGTCAACACACACCCTTTCTCCGATTCCTGCCCCTTCGATTGAAATTATGCTAGCTTCTTCGAGGACTACCCCGGAATCTTGGGCTTCCTCCTTATCCCACTTGCCTCCTAGAACAGAAACCGCACCATCGACCAAGTGGCTTGGGACTAGGATCGCGTCTACTCCGCCTCCCAGAGCAAAAGCTGCACCGTTTAGTTCGACTTCTTCGTCGATAGCTACAGCAATTCTGGTACTCGTCCCTCTGGATGCAGCAACTAGATTTTCCAGAGGTACCATGGTCCAGTCTGAGCATCGAACCAGTATCCATGGAACTAGACCGATTAGGGATAATGCTTCTTCCTGATCCGATGGATTATCAATCTGTACTTCCGAAACATCCGAAGAGGAACCATCCCAGAATCTACTAACTACATCCCTATTGGGGAATTCTTCATCTTTGGATACGGACCAAATCTGCATCCATTCACCTCAGATGCCTTGCTGCCTCTTCTGCAGAAGCCCCATCGTGCACTATCGCTCTCAGTGATCTGATGTGGGAAACTGGGTCTTCTGCAGCGAATATGTGCCTGCCAATGCATACCCCTGAACCTCCAGCATTGATCGACTGCTCGACAAGTTCTAGGATCTCTGAGAATTGGACGTCTCTTTCCCCTCCAGAAATTAGAACCGGTATCGGTACCGAAGAGGTGACGATTCTGAAGGATTCTTCCGAACCAGTCCATGGGACCTTGACGACATTGCAACCCAATTCCCATGCTAGCCTTGCAGCATGTGCAACACCCATAGTTGAATCAGATGGATCATGTCTCAAGTTTGGTCCCCTTGGGTAGAACATCCCCAGTACTGGAAGTTCTGCTTCGAGTGCCTCGGAAGTAATATTGGACATGCGAAGAATCATTTCTGGTTCTGCTGAATCTCCGAGGTTAACTTGGCCAGAAATACCAATTGCACCTCTTGAAAGACACTCTCTGGCATTGGAGACCGTGATCTTTTCCTGAGAACGGGTTCCCCCATGGATGGTGGACATGGACGAATGGCAGACGAATCTACCCCAGGAAGTTCTTGCAAAATGATAGGAAACCGGTCCCTTATGCAGCACTATTGCGTCCGCACCTCCCTTTATCGCTGCGTCAACAGCTGAATCGCAGTCCATCAGTCCGTTCTCTGGGAATGAGGATGCACTGTGGTCCATGGGGACCCAAACCCCCCTGCCTCCTGGAAGTAGGGTTTCCAAGCGGTTTGCTAGTGCATCTGCCACGTATTATCGCCAATGTTCCCTCTCTTGAATGGTCCCGTTGCATCTTGTCCGATTTTAACAGCAATTTGCACGTCAGATATCAAGGTCGACAATTACTGGAGCGTGGTCGGATACTACTAGTCCTCCCTCCCTCATGATCTCTGCGGATTTCATCAGGGGCCTAGCCGCTTTGTTTGCTAAGATGTAGTCAATTCTCCAACCTCTGTCCCTCTCCCTTGCTCTTCGGAAATTAGACCACCAAGAGTAGGGTCCCTTCATTGGCCCGACATGAATCCTCAGGAGATCGTGCCATCCTTGTTCCAACATTCTATCGAACCATTCTCTCTCGTTCTCGAGGAATCCAGAAGTGCGCTTATTTCCCTTGGGGTCCCAGATATCGTCCTCTGTGTGGGCGATGTTCAGATCCCCGCACAGTAGTGCGGGTTCGGATGATTCAAGGAACTGTTTACTCCAAACGAGCATATCCTCCAGCCACTGATTTTTGTAGTCCTGACGCTCCTGCCTGGCGGATCCATTAGGCAGATACATGTTTATGCAACTCAGTTTATCGTGCTTGGTGACCAATACTCGTCCCTCTGGATCCCTGGTCTCATCTAGTTCGGTGTCTATCCCCCTGCCTACCTCGGCCATACCAACCCGAGAGCAAGACATCACACCGGAGTACCCCTTCTTCTGAGCTGGATGCCAAATTACCTCATAGCCCTCTGGCTGTGACCAGTCCTTTGGCATCTGCTCTGGCAGGGCACGGACTTCCTGGAAGAGCATGACATCGGCATCGATGCGTTCTATGAACTCAACGAGCCCCTTTCGATGGGCGGCTCGAATCCCATTCAGGTTCCAGGAGACGACTCGCATGGGGGTCGCTCACTGAGATAGGTCTTTGACTTTCTCGACTAGATCCATCCTGCTGATTCGCCACATCCCA
>CAYFGC010000008.1:0-25661 GCA_964342625.1 uncultured Candidatus Poseidoniales archaeon
GCCTATTTTTGCAATGAGGGCCGATATTCATCACTGGCTACCCGTCAGTCTCATAAATGGGCTGCAGTTCGCCGAGTCGTCATTTTGAGGTGTATTAATTGGGACGAGGCCTTTTCTCCGGTTCGAAGATGAAGTCTGATCGTAAGAGATACAGGTGGAAGGAGAGGAAATTTCGCAACAGACAAGCCAAGAGAAAGCAAGGAGGTGTTCTGAAGCACGACCCTCTAAGGGGCAGCCCTCAGGCAAAGGGAATCGTGATTGAGAAGGTAGGCTTCGAAGCCAAGCAACCTAACTCTGCTATCAGGAAGGCAGTCAAGATTAGCCTGATTAGGACTGGAAACAGGCTAACTGCATTTGCACCCGGAGACGGTGCAATTTCGTTCATCGATGAACATGACGAGGTGATGGTCGAAGGAATCGGAGGAAGTAAAGGACGTTCATATGGGGATCTTCCTGGCGTCAGATACAAGGTTATCAAGGTCAATGGCGTTTCACTAGACGAAATGGTAAGGGGACGAAAGGAGAAGCCAGTTAGGTGAGGTGTTTTCAAATGGATGATTCAGAAAATAGCGTCGGGACTGAAGTCGAGACTGAAAATTCCGAGCCCCCAATTGCCGGTATCGGGACGATGGTGTTTGGAAAGTGGGATGCTAGCGAGGTAGTTTGTAGCGACCCAGGAATTTCTCGATATGTCAATCTGAAGATGATCGGTGCACCTCACACGGGCGGCCGTCACGCCAATGCCTGGTTCGGGAAGCAGGATCTATCTGTGACTGAGAGATTCATCAACAATCTAATGCGATCAGGCAAGTACAGCGGAAAGAAGCAATACTGTGCCAAGTCTCTGGATGAGGCATTCGACAGAATCAACGCTAAGAGCGGTGAAAACCCACTTCAGAAATTTATCGATGCAATCACTGAAGCAGCACCGTGTGAGGAGACTACCAGAGTAAGAATTGGGGCAGTCAGTCAGCCCAAGGCAGTCGACTCTTCACCAAGCAGAAGGCTTGACGTAGCCCTTCGAAACCTTGCAATTGGTTCTGCTTCTGCAACAATGAAGAGCAAGAAGTCTCTCACAGAAGGAATCATCTCAGAGATCTCGAAGGCATCAGAGGGAGATGTCAATTCTTTCGCAGTAGGGAAGAGGCACGAAGTAGAGCGAATAGCAGCCTCTGCTCGATGAGCCGAATTTTATGCCACATTAATCCCATTCTCCGAAACTGCTCAATTGTCTTTATGAACCGTTTTCAGGTCGGAAAAAATACTGGGTGAGAATATGGGTCGTAAGGAAGACAACATTAAGCGCGCTACAGAGGTAATGCACATTCGTGAGCGAATTAGGAATCTAGCCATCGCTGCCCACATCGATCACGGTAAGACTACTCTATCCGACAACTTGATCGCAGGCGCAGGAATGATGTCCGAAGAACTAGCGGGAAAATCAAGAGTATTGGACTTCGACGATCAAGAAAGCGCTCGAGGCATAACAATCAATGCTGCCAGTGCATCCATGGTGCATGGGGTAAATGGGGAAGACTACCTGATCAACCTAATCGATACCCCGGGTCACGTAGATTTCGGAGGGGACGTCACTCGAGCAATGAGGGCTGTCGATGGGTGCATTATACTAACCTGTGCGGTAGAGGGTGCAATGCCTCAAACTGAGACTGTAGTCAGGCAGGCCCTGAAGGAGAAAGTACGCCCAGTCCTGTTCATCAACAAGGTGGACCGACTGATCAACGAGCTCCAGGTGACTCCAGAGGATATGATGGCAAGGTTCCAAGAGCAAATAAAGAAGGTAAACGACCTGATTCGGACCTTCGCACCTGAACAACACAAGTCAGATTGGCAAGTTGACGTTGCCAAGGGCACAGTTGCCTTCGGTTCTGCATACCACAACTGGGGGATCACCGTACCATTCATGCAGAAGACCGGAGTAAACTTCACTCAGATTTTCGAATATTGTAACAACGAGCAACAGAAGGAGCTGGCCAAGAAGGCACCAGTGCACGAAGTATTGCTCGATATGGCAGTGGAAAAACTCCCTTCACCATTGATCGCTCAAGAATACAGGATTCCAAACATCTGGCAGGGGGATCTTGATTCGGAAGTGGGCAAGACGATGGTCAATTGCGACGCAGATGGACCTCTTTCTCTGATGATTACAAAGATTTGGATGGACCCACATGCGGGCGAGGTAGCTGTCGGAAGAGTATACTCTGGGACAATAAAGCAGGGGGAGACAGTATGGGCTAGTGGAGCCGGCAAGGCTGAGCGAGTTCAGCAGGTTAGCATGATGGTGGGAGGAGATAGGATTCAGGTTCCTGGAGTATCTGCAGGAAACATTGCTGCACTAACCGGTGTGAGGAGCGCTGCTGCAGGTGTCACAATTTCAAGGGACAAGGACGAGACGCCATTCGAGGCAATCAGGCACTATTCAGAACCAGTAGTTACGGTAGCAATTGAGCCGAAATCAATGAAGGATCTCCCCAAATTCATAGGGGCATTACGAAGTTTGGCTAAATCAGACGCGTCCCTTTCTGTAGATACAAACCATGAGACCGGTGAGGCACTACTCTCTGGAATGGGAGAACTACACCTCGAGATTACGATTTACCGACTCGAGGAGGAACAGGGAATCAAGGTAAACCAAAGTAATCCAATAGTGGTTTACAGGGAATCCATAGGGGGTGACAACAAGGGCAGGGCCTTCGAGGGCAAGTCCCCAAACAGGCACAACAGATTCTATGTGGAGGTAGAGCAGCTACCGGAGAATGTAATCAGTGCATTGAGGGAAGGGGATCTCGGAGATGGACCAGTTAGAACAAAGGATGCTAAGGAGGTCGGCAATAAGTTCGGCGAGCTTGGAATGGATAAGGATCTGATGAGGAAGATATACGCCATCAATGCCACTACCGTCCTTGTCAACGATACAAAGGGCATACAGAACCTCCATGAAACGAGGGAACTCATAATCGAGGCATTCAACGATGTTTGTAAGAAGGGACCAATTGCCGACGAGCCATTGACCGGAGTCATGGTTAGACTTGTGGACGCAAAGTTACACGAGGACGCTATACACAGAGGACCCGCTCAGACAATTCCAGCAGTAAGGAATGCAATCAAGGGAGCCCTATTGCGAGCCAATTCTGTGCTCTTCGAACCGATTCAGAAAATTAGAATCGATGCTCCTACCGAATGGGCCGGAGGGATTACCAGGCAATTAATTACTCGAAGAGGTGTTATTGAAGACATGCCTGTAGAAAACGACGTTACTTGCGTGATTGGCAAGATGCCTGTTGCCGAATCATTCGGATTCTCCAATGATATAAGGGCTGCAACACAAGGCAGGGCAGTTTGGAATACTGAGAACGCAGGATATGACCAGGTGCCACCAGAACTATTCCACAAGATAGTTGGAGAAATTAGACAGAGGAAGGGACTCAAAGAAGATATTCCAGGAGAGGCCCAATACACAGATTGATCAGCTTATTCTAATCAATTGAAAGTCAGTCAACTCCCTAAGAATATCAACTGCTTGCGAACAGGGTAGATTGTCCAGGCACTCGTGAGCCAAAGTATGGTGATGCATCGCCCTGCTTCTTGCATACTCGATCGATCCAGAACGCTGCAATTCAGATACCGCCTTGGATAATGCTTCATCATCTGAGTTGCCCGAGCCGAACACGCTATCGAAATTTGGTAAATCACATCCACTATTCTTTGCATGTATTGCAATAAGCGTCATTTTTCCCTGAACTATATCAGAACCGGCGGGCTTTCCTAGAGTCTCAGTGTCTCCAGTAATGTCTATCAAGTCGTCCATTAATTGGAAACACAGTCCTAGATTTAGGCCCCATTCTGCCATATTTTTCACTGCTTCTTCATCAGCATTAGATAGTATAGCTCCTGTTCTGGCACAGGTCTCAAACATTGCACTAGTTTTGCCTGCAATCATATCGATGTAGTCTTGTTCGGACACCACGTCCCGGGACTCAAATTCAATATCCTCTTGCTGTCCCTCTGCAACCTTTCTAACCATCTCGCCGATCGATCGAATAAGATGGCTTAGTCGATCATCGGAAATATCTTCTGACTCTGCCAGGATTTCGAATCCTACAGCCAGCATAGCATCGCCAGCATTGATTGCTGTCGCATCGTCGTATTCAACATGGACAGCATCAAGACCCCTCCTTATGGGATCTTGATCGATGATATCATCATGGATTAATGTAAAGTTGTGAATAATTTCAATTGATGCACCTAGTGTGTAGTGGCCTTCATTTGCACCACCCAAAGCCTCTCCAACAAGCCTGGGAAGAATAGCTCTAAGCCTCTTCCCTCCTCCCTTGAACAGGTGAGTCATAGCGCCATGAAGATTACTCTGCTCCATTTTTCCTAGGCTACGCATTATCTCGCCCTCTACTCGGTCTCGATGGTCAGAGAGGGCATCTAGAAGAGCCTGCCCGGGTATAACTGACTCTCCATCCATGCCTACTTCCCCACAGTAGATAATTTCCTTATCTATCGAACTTTTCATGGCAGTTGGGTCACAATCGTGGGGGCTGGCATATTTCTCCCAAATTAATCTGAACCAAGGGGCAACGACCTCATCACCCCAAGCTCCATCCCCACTCATCATTCTTCTAATTTCTAATGGGTCGGCCCAGAGGACATCTGAGATTTCATTTTCATTATGATTAACTTCAGTATCGGTCTGAACTACCATAATGTGATCTATCTCCCTCTCAATCCAATCTTTGTCCCACCTGCAAGAATATTCCATCCTCCCTATGTGGTGGAAAGACCAGGTTTCAGTAATTCCCACTGGGATTCCTAGCTCTTGGTCAAGTTTCCTTCTAGCGGCATTCTCTACTCCATGCGAACCATCATTTTCTGATTCCATGTCCAGAGGGTGACTACAGCAGCTGTTCGCCCACACTCCTGGAAATGTAATTTTCTCGGCCGATCTTTTCTGTATCAAAAGCCGCCCCTTTGAATCAAAAATTAGTACACTGAAGGCGCGATGCCTAATCCCACGACCTCTGTGGCAGGCATGCTTAGTCTCTGAACCTATGACATTATCTTGATTATCTACAACCAAGCACATTTCAGACATCATCTCTGACTGAATCTCATCATGGTCTCCTAACTCGCCGATTTCAGTGCCCATCAAGACACATGGGGGGGAGAGATGTATATGAAGACTCAACCGCTCAGAATCTTAGTCCCTGTAGTTTCTCCAGATGTCAATAATTCAAGAACTCTATCGGGTTTTCTACCATCAATTATCCACACTTCGTCGACTATCTTAGCAATCTCAAGAGCCCTGTCTATTTTCAATCCAATTCCCCCAGTAACGTCGATATCGACTTCATGCCTCCCATTAATTTTCGTATTAGGCCCCAAATGTGTAATCAATTCAGAATCGCTTTCATCCGGAGGTCCAGTCAAAACGCCATCAGAATCGCCAATCAAAAAGATGCTATGCGTGACTTCTAATTCAGTGGACAATCGTAACATCAAATCATCTCCTGACAATATCCCGAACCTGGACTCGTCGTCAGTATCAACAACGTCCCCAAATGTTACTGGAATGGGATCACTAGGTTTTCTTTCAAACATTGAAACGCCTCCCGTGAAACCTGGCCCAGTCCCTTTGGCCCAGTCAGAGGGCGGGTGGCCACTACATTCCAAACCCATTTCTGTCATTTTTTCAATAACCAGCTCATTCAATTCCCTCATATCTGAACGAATCTCTCTAACTGCTTCCCCCTGCTCTTCCTCTTCATGAATATCCAACCCATCTGCAATTCCCCATTTCTTTGCCAGTAGATGTCCAAATGAGCCAGCTCCATGGACAAGTATGATTGAAGCTCCAAGTTCAGAAACAGAACATAGTGCACCGACCACCTTTTCAACTGCCTTTTGGTCGAATTTCTTCATAGAACCCTTGTCAGTTATTAGGCCCCCGCCTAATTTTATTGTCACCCTGAGTGCCATTTCCACCCCCAAGGTCAAGAGACACGTATTCTAACATTTTCAAATGACAGCATACAGTTTAACCCATAGTGCTCAGTGGAATTAATGTGATTGACACAGCCGAACTTGAAAGATTCCAGCGGTGGCTGCAGTCAGAATTAGCAATCGCTTCTTCAATTGAAGACAAATCTGATAGGGACCGAAGGCTTCTACAAATTGAGATTGCCATTTCTGAGGTAGTTCGCTATCGAGAGGTTCTAAGTAGCCTGAAAAATAACTCTTCTTCTCCATTCGTAGAAAGGGATTCGGCCGTCAGAGAACAGACCAATGCAGACGTAAAACCTGTTACGAAAACCGGAGAGTGCCACTCTTGTGGGGCAGAAAAAATCAGTGATCTACAGTTCTGTCCAGTTTGCGGTGAATTCTGACTACTCTTCTTCAGCCCACATTTCCCTTAGTAAAGAGAGCTCTGGGTCGTCATCCCCTACTATTGACAAGTACTCCCCAGAAACGCTATCAGTGAGGAAAACGGTAACACCAGCATGCCAGATTGTCTCCCCAGAAGCCACCATTCTTGCTGTATCCACTTCAATGATAGTAGGGTCATTGTGGTGTACCCTGCCAGCCTCAGCTGCATATCTGATCGAAGCTGAGAGATGTACGTGGGAACGATCTCCCGGGCTTATTCCTACTTCGACAAGATTTTCGGACTCAGCCGGATCACATGGATAGAAAAGAGAATCTGGGATGTCATTTGAGGGGAGGTCCAATTCGATTTCCACGGTATGGCCGTAAGTTGCACGCATCATATTACCTCGAACTTCATACCTGCCCTTGGTATCAGTTTCCGAAATCGCCCTAAGGTGGTGTGGCCTTAGCCAATGTTGTGGCCTCCTGCCCCCATCCTTGAATTTCCTAACAATATCTCTGACATCTATCCAACCGTTGATGTCCATTTCCAAGTCGAACTTCTCTGGTGCGTGCCTAAGTACAAGCGCCAGCTTCCTTGCCATGCCATCCCTTTCCCTGGTGCTCAAGATGAACTTGCCCTCAGAGTTGCATGCAGGACAAAGATCGTCATCGGAAAAATATCCGTGCATCGAGCATTCCCTAATCATGTGCTTACCTCGATGTGGATTATTCAAGAACCCCTCGGTCATTAGATGCATCGTCTTCCCGGGAACCGTTATGGGCAAGACTCCCGAGGACTGCTCGTGCGGTCGGTAATTGTCGATTGGCGAAGGTCCCCATTTACCAAGGCCCACCGGGGTGCCTTGTCAGCTGAACGTCCCGATGACTACGCCGGACAGGTGATACGCGCACTCATGCGCAATTCGTCCATTGAAGCAAATGAAATCGACGACATTATCGTAGGATGTGCTTATCCGGAAGGAGAACAAGGTTACAACATCGGTCGCCTGATGGCATTTCACGGGGGCTTCCCCCCAGAAGTTCCTGGTTCGACAATCAACAGGCTTTGCGGCTCATCAATGCAGGCAATTCTTACGGCATCAGCCCAGATTTCTGCTGGTTGGGGGGACTGCTTCTTGTGTGGGGGGATTGAGTCTATGTCCAGGATCAAAAGAAGAGGGTTCAACTGGAGCCCAAGCCAGACATTGGAGAAAGATTTCCCTCACGCTTACATCAACATGGGAATTACCGCTGAAAATGTCGCAGATCTGTATGGGATCTCTAGGGAAGAACAGGAAAAATTCGCGCTCGAATCCCACCTCAAGGCAGTAAAGGCCGATTCAGAAGGAAATTTCTCCGATGAGTTAGTTTCCATATCATCCAAAGGAAGAGAAATCACCCAAGACGATTGCATTAGACCAGATTCCACACTTGAATCAATGTCAAACCTAAAACCAGCCTTTGTCGAAGGAGGCTCAGTTACAGCGGCAACATCATCTCCACTTACTGACGGAGCAGTATTCTCACTGATTTGCAGTGAGGAGTTTGCAGAATCGCATTCGCTTAGCCCCATTGCAGCAATAGTATCCAGTGCAGTGACTGGCTGCCGTCCCGAATTAATGGGCCTTGGTCCAATATCTTCAACCAACCTAGCTCTAGAGAGAGCCGGATGGGGAGTTTCTGACATCGATGTATTCGAATTAAATGAGGCATTTTCTTCTCAGAGTATTGCCTGCATTAGGGAGTTAGCATTGAATCCCGAGACTGTAAATATTGATGGCGGTGCCCTATCAATAGGTCACCCGCTCGGTGCATCGGGTGCAAGAATAACGTGCAAAGCTGCAAGCATATTACACAGAACTGGTAAACAAAGGGCAATGGCTTCTATGTGTATAGGCGGGGGAATGGGCATTTCCATAGCCCTCGAAGCTTTGTGACCATATCGACGCACTCATCAATGACCCACCAATAGCAAGTACGTGAGTGAGGATACCGGCGTCACCGTCCAAGGGTCTAGCCTTGAGGGAAAAAGGGTCATCCTGGCCGTTTCCGGAGGAATTGCTGCAACTGAGTCAATTAAGCTGGCACGGGAGCTAAGAAGGCATGGAGCAGCAGTTCATCCGATAATGAGTAAGTCCGCAGAGAAGATCATCTCGCCCCTTGCGTTGTCTTGGGGGTCAGGCGACCAAGCCAAAACCGATTGGGATCCAGAAATGTCACAATTGAGCGATTTTGATGGCCTCATTCTCGCTCCTGCTACACGAAATTCAATTGCTAAATTCACACATGGTTTACTTGATTCGCCAATGATGATGGCTCTTTCTGCAGCATCTGGCCGAGGAATCCCAATGATGTTTGTACCATCAATGCATAATGACTTATTCCATGACGCAGTAACGACAGACCTAATTTCATCCTTGGAAGGACTGGGCGTGGAAGTTTTGTTGGATGAACCATCTGAGGGGAGGATGAAACAACCCAGTGCGACAAAAATTGTTGCACATTTCTGTAATCTGACAAATAGGGGGCTGGAAAATCGCAAGAGGGTTGCCGTTACTCTCGGGGGAAACACCGCACCTATTGACTCAGTCAGAAGTATCGTGAACACTTCCACCGGTAGAACTGGTTGGGCAATAGCAGAGCATCTGCATAGAATGGGGCATGATGTGGTATGCTTGGCTGGACATACTTCGCAAAATCCCACATTTTCATTACCCGACGTAAGATTCGCCGAATCTCCTGGGGGGATGCTGGAGGAATCAATCCATCTTGCAAAATCTATTCCAAAGCCAGAATTCTGGGTACATGCAGCCGCAGTCTTGGACTATGAGCCCGAATACAATGACGGAAAAATGCCTAGTGGCGCCGAGAATTGGACAATCGAACTCCACTCAACAAAGAAACACCTTCAAACTCTAAAGGAGCATGTCGAAGAATCAAGAAGAATCGGATTCAAGCTAGAGGTGGGGGTCGACGAGGAAACACTAATCTCAAAATCTATGAATCTAATTTCCGAGAACGATCTAGACGCAGTCGTCGCTAATCTTCTGGATGAGGTAAACGGGCACTCCAAGAAAAGATGTAGGATAGTTTTCTCCAATGGTGCCGTGGAAAGCATCCATGATTTGTCAGCATTGTGTCACTCAATTGAGGACATTGTAGCTTCAAACTAGCCTCCTCAAAAAACGAATCATTCAAGCACTAATCCATATGGGAAAGGAACGTGGCGAATGATTCTAGGGCTAAGAGAGGCATCCCCCCCAAGTCAGATTTCAATTCATGGTACCCTGCAATAGTCGAGATAGCCGACCTCGTAGATAAGAGGTACCCAATCAAGGGAATGGACGTATGGAAGCCATACGGACTTTCCGCAATGGGCCTAATTGACCAATTGGCCAGAGGGGAGATGTCGCGAACTGGACATAACGAGTACCGATTCCCTCTTTTGGTTCCCGAGGGTCTACTAGACAAAGAGAACAAACTAGTATCCAGGCTAAAGGCTGCACGTGAGGCGGGAGTGGACCCCTCCGAATTACGGATCGATGAAGAGGAGTCGGGATTCAAGAAAGAAGTTTATTGGGTAACTCATGGGGGAGAAAATAAATTGGAAATTCCAATGTTTCTGAGGCCAACTTCTGAGACTCCCATGTATACAATGTTCTCCCTATGGGTAAGGAGTCATGCAGATTTGCCTTTGAAGACCTTCCAGATTGTTAACACCTTCAGGTACGAGACAAAGCAGACTCGCTCCTTCATCAGAGTTAGAGAGATTCACTTCTTCGAGGCTCACACGGTGCATGCCGATCAGCATGGGGCCGACATGCAGATTCAGGAGGACGCCGAAATGGTCCAGAATATAATGCATGAACTATGCCTGCCATCTTTGGTCTCAAAGAGACCCGTCTGGGACACCTTCCCGGGAGCATGGTACACCAAGGCTGCCGACGTTGTGATGCCCAATGGGAGGACTTTGCAGGTCGCGACATACCATCACTATAGGGATCAATGGGCGGATGCCTTCGATCTTTCATACGAAGATCCCAACGGGGAGACGAAAATGTGCCATCAAACGACTTTCGGAATGTCTGAGAGGCTATTGGGAGCGGTCGTCGGAATGCACGGAGACGATAAAGGCTTGATAATGCCACCATCTATAGCCCCATTCCAAGTTGTTGTGATGCCTGTGGCATCCCATTCAGATGATAATGTCATGCCAGCTGTCGAGTCTCTAGCTGCAGACCTAAATGCCAGCGGAATTAGGGCAACAATCGATTCGAGAGATGTTAGACCGGGTGTGAAGCACTATGATTGGGAGATTAAGGGAGCCCCCATCCGTGTTGAACTAGGTCCAAGGGACCTAAAATCTAGCAAGTGCATTGCTACTCTGAGGACCGGGGGCAAGCTCGAGGTTGATTTGGATGGCGCACCTATGAAAATTAGTGAATTGCTATCCGAGGTTTCCGATGAAATGAGAAAAAGGGCTAATTCGGTAGCTTCTGCTCTCGTTCAAGAATTCCCCATCGAAAATCTAGATTCCAAAGAACACGACTCAATAGTTACTGATGGGATTGTTTACGAAATCGCTTTCGATGGAAACGACTCCGATGCCGAGATACTTGAGAAGAAGACGGGGTTGACATTATTGGGGGAGTGCGATGAGTCGTTTGAAGAACCGCGGAAATGCTTAGTGACTGGAAATAATACTACCAAGAAGCAGTACATTGCTAGGATGTACTAGACCTTCTTCTTCGAAAGTATCCCTATGACAGAAACGATAGTGAAAATTACAATTAGAACCAGATCGCCAATTAGAATATCGCTCATTGGCTTCACCCAAGAGTCGACCTGGTGCAAACGATCGTAGGTATAACCCTCGGTCCATACTACTTTCGTCTGCCCGTAATCGTCATTGCATATTTGCCTCATATTAGCCACTCCAACAGAACACAGAGCAGCCCCCATCCCAATTGCCATGTTGAAAATTGTTACAACGATTCCAAAAAAGCCAGTGAGGAAAACAAACCAGCGCCTACGCGGCCTGTCTCCAACATCCATGCCCTTCGTTTCAGAGATGTCCGGCAGGAAATCAGGGAGGCTAACGTCTTCTGAAATCACCCCAAAGTCCTCATCGGTTTCCAAGGCTCCAATTTCTGGTGGTTGGACACCGAGCTCCTCTAGAGCCTCGGTACCGTATATCCTCTCTGCCATTGAATAGAGCGCAGCATCATCCTCTATTTCGACGGGATCTATTTCGCCTTCTAGAAGTCGTCTAACAGCCTCTGGGTCGGGCATATGAAAAAATCTCGGTATCAAGCGACGTATCAAATGAACCCCATTTAGGACTGGCTCAAGAGGAGTTTTTCCTGTTTATGGCTTTTCTCGCCGCCTCGCAGATCGATTCACTCGTCAAACCCAACTCTTCCATTAGCTCAGATGTGCCTCCGCTTTCTCCGAATCTGTCTCTGACGCCAACCATCTCCAATGGGGTTGGATTGTTTGTAGAAATCCACTCCGATATTGCACTCCCGAGGCCTCCAATTACCGAGTGATCCTCGGCCGAGACGAAGCATCCACAACTTTCCGCAAGCGCTGAGAGTAATTCAGTATCTAGTGGTTTTATTGTATGCATGTCCACTACAGTGCAATTGACCCCCTCTTCGGCAAGTGCCGATGCTGCATTGCGAGCCTGCTCTACCATTACTCCACATGCTATTATCGCTACATCTTCCCCTTCTTCTAGGACTGAGCCAATTCCAATTCTCAAACCCAGTTTACTTTGGTCATCATACATTCTGGCAACTTTATTTCTTGCTGTTCTCATGTAAGATGGCCCCGAGCAATCCAATAGCTGGACAGTCAGCTCCTCCGCAGATAAATCATCACAGGGATGAATCACAGTCATTTTAGGTATTGTTCGGTAAATGGATAAATCTTCTATTGACTGTGCACTGCTTCCATCGGTACCCGTGTGTATGCCGCCATGACTTCCACAAATATGCACCTTTAGACCTGGTCTTGCAATTCCGTTGCGGACCTGCTCGAATGCCCTCTCGGTGAAAATAGCGAATGTACTTGCAAAGGGGACCTTCCCGGAGGAGGCCATTCCAGCAGCAACGAGCATCATATTTTGCTCTGCAATGCCCATCGACACGGTCCTCTCAGGGAACTTTTCACGAAAATGACATGATTTCGTCGACTTTCCTAGATCCGCCTCCAATACTACCACACGAGGATCATCCGATAGCCTGAGTAGCGCCTTCCCATATCCATCACGGGAGGCCCCACCACTCGATGGAGCACTCATGATAATTCCCCCAATGCAGTTTCCAGCTCCTCATTATTCGGGGCCTTCCCGTGGAAGTCGGGATTGTCCTCCATGAATGAAACTCCTTTCCCTTTAGTAGTGTTTGCAATAATTGCAATTGGCCCTGAATCAGAGTTTTCAGTCCACTGTAAAATCTCCACTAGTTCAGTCATATCGTGACCATCTACCTCTCGTACATTCCAACCAAAAGACTCGAATTTAGCCGCTATGTCGCCAATTTCCATTTGAACTTCCATAAAGTCATCATTCTGGATCCTATTCCTATCAACTATCACTCGTAGATTATTCGCATTGTGATAATTTGCCGCCATTACCGCCTCCCAAATTTGACCTTCCTGTGTTTCCCCATCACCAAGCATAACCCAGATTCGCCTCTCACTGGAATCCATTTTGGCCGATAAAGCGCAGCCGAGCCCGAACGACAGACCCATTCCAAGACTACCAGCGGAGAAATCTACACCTTCTGTCCAATTCATATCTACGTGACCCTGACAAACCGAGCCCAAGGACCTGAAGGCCATTAGATCGCTTTCTTCGAGAATCCCCATCTGATGCAGAAGGGCATACATCGCAGGACTTGCATGCCCCTTACTCATCACAAACCTGTCACGATCATCCCAGTCGGGGTTGCTAGTGTCGAACCTCATATTGGTCCCATATAGAGCAACCATGATGTCAATAGCAGATAGAGAGCCACCAGGATGGCCTGCCTTTGCTGCATGCGTCATCTTAACAATATCAATTCTGCATAGCCTCGCCATTTCTTCTAATTCGGCAATTTTGTCTTGCACGGCCTCGCCCACGGAAGAAAATTCTGAGTAGGGCTATTGATAGTTTTCAATGTCATTTTCAAACATTCCAGCAGAGTGATTCAAATCATACCTTTTACTCGCGCCGGATAGAGATGCTAATCCAATCAATATCAGGTGAAGATTGGCGCACTGTCCTGTCCAATCTTCCAGTTCCACTTTCCGTGAAAAACGACCCCTTGCTATCACAAACCCTCGAAACTCTAATCGAAGGGGGAAGGGTTGCAAAGGATATTGGTTCAGATTTACACAGGAATTGCGACCTACCCGGTCTTACCGCTTTAGCACGTATGATCAAGCAATCCAGATTCGGGAATCGTGTTTTCTTTAACGAAAACCTTCATGTTAACACTACAAATATATGCACTCTAGCTTGCCGTTTCTGCGCCTTTAGAAGGGGATCAAGGCACAGTGAAGCTTACTCTCTTTCAGCGGAGGAGTTCGTTTCAAGAATCGAGCCATATCGAGGAGTAATTGATGAGGTTCATGCGGTAGGCGGATTGCATCCAGAATGGACCATTGACAATTACCTGGAGATTTACGAGATGACAAAGAGTAACTTCCCAGAAATTAGCATCAAGTCACTAACTGCGGTAGAAGTGAAACACATCGCCTCTAGATCCAATCTTTCGATTAAGGAGACTCTCAAGAAGATGCATAAATCAGGGCTAAATTCTCTGCCGGGAGGGGGGGCTGAGATATTGGTTGATTCTATCAGGGACCGAATATGCATGGGAAAGGAGAAGTCATCTGAATACTTGGAGATTCACGCCACAGCTCACGAAATGGGCATTCCGACGAACTGCACAATGTTATTCGGAACAATTGAGTCCATCGGGGATAGAATGACTCACTTCGACGTGCTAAGGACTCAGCAGGACGACTCTGGGGGTTTCCAGTGCTTCGTACCTTACCCATTCCTAGAGGACAATACCCGACTACCCGAGGCCAGGCTAGCATCGGCTGACGAGGTAATCAGAGTAATCGCATTATCTCGAATAATGTTGGATAACATTCCACACATCAAGGCTTACAGGATGAACATCGGCGATAATCTGGCTTCGATAGCAATCAATTCTGGGGCCGATGACATCGATGGGACCGTCGGTCACGAGGAGATAATGCACATCGCTGGGAGCACCACGAGCGTTGATTACGATTCAAACAAGCTAGCCCGATTAATCGAGTCATCAGGTCAAGAGCCAGTGAAAAGGGACTCTACATATTCACGATTCGAGACTATTGCTTCCGAGACAATAACTGAATCGAAGGCTCTTCCAGTCATAGGTCAGTGAGCGAATGCCATGGAAGAAGGTTCTTGGCAGAGTTTCTTTCATCAATTGCGATCCAATCTTCCATTCAATTGGGCAAAATTGGCAGATTCTGGCCGCCCCGCCTTCGTGGCTAACTGGGCACCTCCTCAGGAGGGATTGCATTTCAGCTCCAATTCCAGCAGCCGACTATGCAACCAATTGCAACGAATTGGGACTATTAAGAGACATAGGAATAGTTGGCCGAGAATCTGTTGGTTCAGTGATTCTTTTCGGCAACAGATCCCTTGAGTCGATGCGTGACATCGCCCTGCCTTCCGACTCATCCACATCTAACCTGCTCATGAAGTGGATTTTGGAACAGAGGGGATTGGACCCAAAACTGATTCCCATGGGTCCAGACATTGAAACAATGTTGGGAGAGTGCGATGGGGCACTAATTATTGGGGACCGAGCATTATCGGCGGCACTCAACAATCCCGATTTAGTTCGAATGGACTTAGGCAGTGAGTGGACAAATATTACCGGGCTACCAATGGTTTTCGGCGTATTCGCAGCTAGAAAAGACTCCCCGCCAGCCTTTGTTAATGAAGCCAGAGAATCAATGCTCAGTAGCTACAACTCGTTCCTGGATGATGAGCATACCAAGGCAGCAGTAGCTTCCATTGCGTCTCATAAGATTGCAATTCCTGAAGATAGAATAGTTACGTACTTCGAATCTGAAGTTTCGAACATTCTCGACAACTCCTCCCTCGAAGGCCTGCAAATTTTCCTTGACGAAGTTTGCGAGATGAAGTCCGACCCAAGTTGGTTCGAATCATCTTAATCCGAGTAGTCTAGCTTATCGCTAGAAACCCAATTCATCAGATCAATTGCAACTTCACAGGATTCCGCCACGACAATCTCATCATCTTCTGCGAACTTCTCCAATGTCGACATTGCGACTCTGTTTCCAATCGCACCCAGAGCCTCTGCTGCCTCATGTCTGACCATTACATCCTCTTCCAAGTCCTCCAATCTGCTGATGAGATGTGGAACTGCATGGTCATCTTGCATCTGCCCTAATACGTAGGCGATTTCATGCTTCAATAGTGCCGATGATGAGTCAAAGGCAGCAGCCAGCGCATCCACGGAATCCTTCCCTCCAATGTTCCTCAGAGCGAATAGGGCCCTCATCCGTTGAAACATCCTCTCGTCTTCGTCACACAAACTCGTCCTGAGATTCCCTACAGCCAAACCGTCACTGGCGGGTGCAGGATCAACCGAACCGAACTCGCTTACATCTGGCCTCTCGGTCATTGCTCATCAGCCCCAATAAATTCAATCCCTCTAGCATCAAAGTCAGATTCGACTAGCCCGACTTCCTGTCCCTTTTCGAGAAATAGCCTTACCGCCTCACGGCCTTCAATTCCATAGTCAATCGTCCTATCGTTCACATACATCCTTACGAACTCCTCGTTTGTATCCTCATCGATTCCTCTCCCCCACTTAATTGCATCTTGCAGGGCCAAATCAGGATTTGACAGGGAATACTCTATGCTCCTCCTGATATCATTAGAAATCTCTCTGCACAAATCATCCCCTAGGTTCCTCCTCACAACGTTCCCACCAAGAGGCAATGGAAGGCCAGTGGCCTGATTCCACCAAACTCCTAGGTCAATGACCATGAATGCCCCTTCGTTGGACCATGTAAGCTGCCCTTCATGAATAATAACTCCAGCATCGAACTCCCCACTGAGTACCCCTGGCTGTATTTTATCGAACGGAACCTCCTCAACTTGGACTTCACCCAATGCTAGAATTAGGGAAAGATAGGAACTGGTACTCTTTCCGGGTACGGCGATTACACTATTCTTTGCTTCCTCGATAGTCATTTTTCTATTCGAGATTAGTATTGGGCCATATCCCTCTCCCATCGAAGCGCCGCAATTCATCAGAGCGTACTCATCGGAAATCTTGGGATACGAGTGTATACTTACCGCAGATACCTCGAAGTTACCGTCTTGGGCCTCTTGGTTCAAGGTATCAATGTCCACCAATACGTGTTCATATTCCCTCCCGGGAGTATCAATCAGGCCCTGAGTGAGGGCATGGAACATGAAAGCATCATCAGGATCGGGCGAATGGCCAATTCGGATTTTTATCTCGCCATCGACCATGTTCAATGCGCGAAGTTTTGAGTTGAAATGGCTTTTCGTTCACAACCCTCCGCGCAATAATGAAATGGTCCTCCCCAGAGGGCAGTTCATGCCCGACCCTTCCAAGCTCTCTACTGCTTCAGGGCAACTCGGCCCAGTTTGCGCAATCACCGGAAAGGCGCTCAAGTTCTCCGAGGCTATAGTTCTAGACAACGAGTACGTTTGTTGGGAGGCATATATCGAGTCAACCGGGGCCTCCCCGTCAACAGATGGAAAGGAAGTTGGCGGACTAAAGCTGGGTTGATTGAAAACTTATGACCCTCGTCCCTCTATTTGACCCATGGCGAGTGGCTGGAGCAGGTTCGCATTACGATTCTCCGAGTATTACGACTCAATTTTGCCAGAATCAATATGGACCCCTCCTAGGCTGAGAACCAGGGAGTGGATGTTTATCCCATGGGGAGGCGCCCCCCCTGATAGACACAGGGCCTTTCCTGACAAGAATTCTCTGCACTCTTACCTACGGAGTAGAGCACCTCACTCATGCTTTCATAGCACTGCATACTACCAAGAGCCATCGAAGTTGAAGATGGCAGAAAAGGGCTGGCTTGGTGCCGATCTTATATTCGATCTGGATGGTGATCACCTACCAGGTGTATCGGATAACGACTTCCCTGCGATGATTGAAGTCATCCAAGGGCAGGCATGGCGGCTGTGGAATGAATTCCTAGAGCCAGAATTTGGTTTCAATGAAAAGCACGCCCAATTCACATTCTCTGGACATCGGGGTTTCCACATACACGTCAGGGACCCTAACCTCCTTCATCTAGACTCAAATGCAAGAAGGGAGATTGTGAATTACATCAGGGGCGAGGGAATTGACATCCAGTCAACAATCTCAGACCACTCCGAGTGGGGTCGCAGGGCATTGCAAGGAATCGACTCCACGCTTGAGAAACTATCCAAAATTTCCAATGGTGAAAAGGGAAAGGGAGCTTTGCTCGATGAGTTGCATGGCATCCTAGCTACAAGGGCCAATTCACCACAAGTGAATCTGAAATCCACTTCTAGGGCCAGTATAGAGGAGTTAGCAGAGCTGGCAGGTAACGAGGATAAAGTTTCCAGAATGAAGAAAGACCCAAGCCTTGCAGTTTTTGGTCCAAAATGCACTCCCATATTCTGGGAACTTGTGAAGGGCGACTCCTCCGTGGTGATTGGAACGGCAGGGGAGACTGATGAGGTGGTCACAGTAGACACTAAGAGAGTAATCAGATGGGTTGGTAGTCTGCATGGCAAATCGGGTCTGAGGGTAACTGAGTTGCCACTGGAAAGATTAGACCCCGACTCAGGGAACAAATTCGACCCCCTTTCAGAGGCTGTTGCATTTAGAGGGGGAACGACAAAGCTCAGGGTCCTAGCCGAAGACGTAACGGCAGAAATTTCTGGGGACAGGGTTGAACCTAGTTTGGGGGACGAAATTGAGGTGCAGGAGTCAATGGCGATGTTTCTATGCCTGAAAGGATGGGCTGAGATATGCAAATGAGCCCAGATTTACAAAATAGTGGATAATTGAATCATCTCAATTCCGAAGCCACAGAATATTGAATAGTGTTGAACTTCGCAAACTACTCGTGAATGACCCATTGGACGACGTGGACACCGATTCTCAAGGCCTCCCGAGCCCTCTTCCGCCACCTCCCCCTGGAATAAACATGCCACCGATGCCAGAACCAGATATGGCGTTGCCTGAGATTCCACCTGCGCCGTCCGAACCCTCAACTCCGCAGTTTGGATTTGTTCCCGAGCCATCTGCAGACGGAGACCTATTGGACGCCGCTAATTCACTATCTGATAGTTCACCAGAACGAGAATCCGAAAAACCATCCGATTTCAAATCCGTTTGGGATAAGAGGAAGTCCTCAAACCCCTCCATATCGAGTGACTCAAGAGATAGCATTTACAACAGAATAGATCGGATATCTACGGGTCGTGGGGAATCACTCATGGACAGGTATGCCGACAGGTTCGGCTCCGATCTTGACCGAGAGATCATCGTTCTTAGAAAGAAGGATCAAGACGATCTCACTTCAATTAAGCCAACAGTAGAGCTCATCTCCGAGGCTAGTAAGAATGAGATGTCACTGGAAGAGTTCCTCGAGGCCATGGATGATACGGATTTCGTAGGGCGTGTAGCGCAGAAGACAGGAGTTTCAATCGAAAAAATCGACGAATTGGATATGGATTCTATGAAGGAGTTCTTTGAAAAGGCCGACAAGGATAATTCTGGTTCGCTAGACTTCGACGAGTTCGTTAATGGGATCATTCAGAGCTTCAGGAGCTATGACGAGGACTTCTCCCACTTCTTCACCGTGGTAAACGGCCTTCTCGGACAATTACCCGATGACAAAACTCTAGCATTCATCGAATCGGACGGTTTCAAGTTATTCGAGACCGTCGGCAACGACCCAAAGTCAATGGATAAGGAATCAAGGGCAGAGTTCTTCACGATGGTTAATGAACTGCTTGTAGACCTGCCCGATGCAGTCATGAAGTCATTCACAGAATCTAATGATTTTGATCTGTACAAGCAAATCGCTAGCAGGTATGGTGTTTGAATGGGTCTATTGGAGAAGGCTGGCCAGATTAATTCCGGTGATTCGGCAAGCGATGCTCCCGATCAGCCAGAGCTAAAGCCCGAACCAGTGGCAGCAGAAACCGTTGCCGAGCCCGAACCTGTTCAATCGAAGAAGAGATCCAGGAGGAAGAGAGCACCTAGGAAGAAGAGAGAACCGAGACAGAGGAAGGTCCGTGTTGCCAAGGTCATACCAGAGGGTTTTGTCGAGGCATCTAGGAGTCAGATGGTGATAAGGAGGGGGTCCGACTTCCTTGTTTCATATGGGTGGACCGTACCACTTACAGTGCTAACAGCTTGGGGTTCTTACTTCGATCCAACCTACATCTTCCTACTGGGAATGCTGCTGATTGGATTCAACCTAGGTTTCATGCCCTATACTACCGGCCGGTCTGTAGGTAACTGGATCAGTAGGACCACATTCGTAACAGCCAAATCGGCCACACCACACCAGTCCTATATTTTCCTAAAGGGACTAACATTCCCAATGGTGATGCTAGGTATGATAATGCTCCTGACCTCTACCTCGGAGGGTTTCGGCAGCAAGTCTGGTCAGATACTATTGGTAACCTCTTTGGTCTTCTTATTGCCGCCGCTACTAGACTATCTTTTCTACCGATTCAAGAAGGATGACCTAGGCCTCTGGGACACATTGTACGGAGGGGTCTGGATGGTTAAGACCAGCAAGTCGGCAGAGTCCAAGGGTTGGTTGAAGAGGCTAGAGCAGCTGGGTGACTACTCCGAGGCTCAGGGATGGTGGTCGGACAACGAGTCGAAAGATGACCCAAGCTCCCCAGAGAGCTGAACGGTCAGTATTCCACTGGAGACGGGTCTAATGACCTCCAAAGGAACCAACATGCAGCACTACGGAACGGGCGCCAGGATTCAGCCACCTGGAGCATCTCATTTTTTGTTACTGCATGTGTCACCAGGCCTTGTATCCCTCTCACTACGCCAAGATCACCCAGACTCAGCACATCTGGCCTCATTAGTGAGAAAATAAGCATCATCTCTGCAGTCCAAGGACCAACTCCCTTGAATTGGATCAGATGTTTCGCAATTGAATCATCATCCAACTCTTCGAACCCCACTGGTAGCAATGGAACCTCGCTAGTAGCGATTCCTCGTATGTAATCGCTCTTTTTCTGAGAAAGTCCACAGGATGACAGATCTTCTGCCGTACAGGCACTGATGGTCTCTCTATCTATTTCCCCGCAGAGCCCCTGTAATCTTCTGTGTATGGTATCTGCAGCTTTGACAGAAATCTGTTGTCCGACGATGCTTCTTACCAGGGTCTGGAATATCTCTCCCCGTCCAGTCAAGTGATCATCACTATGCAATTCGACCGTCTTTCCAAGAAGGGGGTCCACAGATAAGTGATCAACTGCTTCGTCCCACCATTCTGGCTTGCCCTTCTGCATGTTCTGATCAGAGGCCACTACTCTATCAGTTAGGTGCTTGAGCCATTTCGGTTCACACATTGTAGGAGAGTGTTCACTATTCAGACTCCGAATCGTACCTACTTCTAGCTAGCTCCCTCATGTCCTCGTGGAGTACCCCATCGTCAATTGCATCCTGATCAGACTCATCGACAATCTCGACCCCAAGAAGTGTCTCTATTATGTCCTCCATTGTAACTAGCCCTGCAGTCCCTCCAAATTGATCCTTGGCTACCAATAGCTGTTCCTTGTTCTCTAGTAGGATGTCGAGGGCCTTGTCAACAGACGTATCCACATCGCATGTAACAAGCTCCCTACAGAGATCGCCCATAGTGGTGTCAAAATCGTCTTCAGCAGCCCTCCTCAGAATCTCGCTCCTTAGGACCAATCCGGACATCTCGTCTACGCTATCAACGAAAACAGGCATCCTCCCGTGTATCATAATTGGGATCCTTTTGATGACCTCCTTGACGGTCTCAGTTGACTTTACTGAAGTCATCACAACCCTAGGTGTCATGATTTCGGTGACCTTCATCTCTCGCAGCTTCAAGAGATTCTGTATCACTGCTTCCTCATCTTCTTCGATTACATCCGACTCCTCAGCGATATCAGCGAGTACAGACAGCTCGTTTCGCGTAACAGTCTCAGTCTCAACCTGGGGGAATGGAGCACGCATCAATTCGATGATCACCACTATCGGCCAGAGGACCCACATCAGCCACCCAAGTACGTGGTAGGAAGACACAGTCATCTTTCTCCAGTACAGTGCTCCAATGGTTTTCGGGAGAATCTCACTCAAGAGCAGTATAGCGATGGTCAGAATAGCAGCAGAACCAGCAATAACGTATTCTCCCTCAAAGTTATTCTCAACCTCCGACCCTACTCCAAGGGCCCCCACCGTGTGCGCAATTGTATTCAGGGTCAAAATAGCTGTTAGGGGCCTCTCTGGATCATCCTTCCATTTTGACCAAGTCGCACTGACCTTCGCATGAGTGTCTTTCAGAGCCACAATGTGACCATGGGATGTAGAGAGAAGTACAGCCTCAAGAATACTGCACAGGAATGAGGCACCCAACGCCAGTACGGCGTAAGCAATCATCAAAGTATAATCAGCCAATTCTGATGCCTCTAGGAGTCTTTTCGTGTGTTGAGAAATGTGCTTCTTGGTTTTCCACAGCGTTTGGCTCCGTGCTGTTCCGGGCGAACATGACATAAATATCTAACTTGACCGACCTTTGGGCTAAGACATGGAGTACGTCACTATTTTCATGGCTTGGCCTTACGCAAATGGCCCCCTTCACCTTGGTCATGTGGCTGGCAACTGCCTGCCTGCAGATATCCAGTATAGGTACGAGCGTGCTCGTGGTAGAAAGGTGCTGATGTGCAGTGGTTCTGACGAGCATGGCACCCCAATCACCCTAACTGCAGAGGAGATGGGGATAAGCGCACAGGATGTGGTGGACAAGTACCACGAAGTAAACAAGCAGGCTCTCGCCGATCTGGGATGCTCATGGGTTAATCCCGTGGATCCTAGAGGGATCGAATTCGGGGGCGCCCTGTACAATCGAACTACCGATCCAATGCATAAGGAAATCGTCCAAGAGGTATTCACTCAACTTCTTGGCTCTGGGTTCCTAGAGCGCAAATCCATGCAGCAGTATTGCTCTGTAAACAATGACGGAAAGATCCGTTTCCTACCAGACAGATACGTCGAGGGGAAGTGCCCAGTGTGTTCAGAAGATGGAGCCAGAGGTGATCAATGTGACTCCTGCGGCGCCACATACGAGGCCCACGAACTGATTGACCCACGTTCCAAGTTAGAAGGGGAGTCGCAGATTGAAGTGAGGGACACAGAGCATTATTTCCTACGACTAAATGACTTCCAGGAGTCATTGGAAGAACACTCTTACGAGAGGAAATCGGTATGGAAGGCTAACGTTCGTTCCATGTCCAAGAATTGGCTTGACATGGGACTCCGACCTAGGGCAGTAACCAGGGATATTGAGTGGGGGATAGAGATTCCACTAGAAGGAAAAGAATGGGAATCTAAGCGAATCTATGTTTGGTTCGAAGCAGTACAGGGATACTACACCTGTGCACGAATTTGGGCAGATAGATACGCTGCACCATCAGGCCATATTGATGGAATTGACGCATGGAAGAACTGGTGGTTGGTTCCAGAAGAGGGAGAAAGCCCACGACACATCTACTTCATGGGTAAAGACAACATTCCATTCCACACAATTATCTGGCCTGCAATACTGATGGGTCTGAACGCCGATGATGCCAGTGGGGTTTCGCACGTCACAGCCCCCGGGAAGATGGTTCTGGAGGACAACGTATCATCTAACGAGTACCTGATGCTCCAGGGTGGCCAATTCAGCAAGAGCAGGAGACATGGCGTTTGGCTACCTTCATACTTGGAGAGGTATGACCCCGATGCACTACGATATTACCTATCCATCAACATGCCAGAGACACACGACACAGATTTCAGGTGGGATGAGTATGTGGACAGGGTCAATAACGAGCTAATCGGAACATACGGCAATTTCGTGCACAGGGTGATGACTTTGGCGCACCGTCTGCCGAGCGAGGGGGGGAACCCACTTGCTAGCTATGATGAAAGTGAGTTACACCAAGAAACAATAGCATCGGTGAATGAGAAAATATCCGATGCCATCGATTCTTTGGAGAGGCAGCGTTTCAAAGAGGCACTGAGGAGCATTATGGGGATCGCCCAGATTGGCAACTCGATACTACAGAACGCCGCACCATGGAAGCACCTCAAAGGGATGGAATCGCCAGAAAGGCACCATTCACTCTCTTCATTGGCCCTTACATGGAGGATTTGCAGCTGCCTAGCCGTCTGTATGAGGCCATTCATCCCATTCTCCTCCGAGAGGCTATGGTCAATGCTCGGTAACGAATCGGACATCGACACCATCCTATTGGAGGATTCCATGAATGGAATAGAGCCACTATCATGGAATTCCAAAGCACCCAAACCCCTCTTCGCACGTTTAGACTTGGATGATATTCTGAAGAGCGAGGAGTCATTGTCAGACAGTAAGGACAATGACTCATCCCCCAGTCCCGAGAACGGAGGGGATTACATCGACTTCGAGGATTTCATGAAGGTTGAGATGAGAACGGGCAGGATTGTCTCTGTGGATGACCATCCCAACGCGGACAAACTTTTCGTGATTACAATCGACGAAGGCTCCGACTCAACTAGAACCGTCTGTGCAGGGTTGAAGGGGCATTACGAGCCATCCGAGCTGGAGGGTCTGAACGTTGTATTCGTAGCTAATCTGGAGCCCAGGAAGCTCAGGGGGGTAATGTCTGAGGGAATGATCCTTGCCGCAGAAGACGGTGAAGGAGGGGTTAAGGTACTCACCACCGAGGGCGATATCCTTTCGGGTTCTAGGGTAAGGTAGTCAAACACCCCTTCTGCCAATGAACTCAATTCTTAGTCCATACCGAGTATGTTGTTGCATGTTCATTTTCCTCATCCGCGGTCGTTTGCTCAATCACTGCCTCGGACCAAACCGACCTATCCCATTCGGGGAATGAAACGTCTCCGCTACCGCTGACGTGCACTGTAGTAACGTGGACCTCATCCACCCTGTCTAGGAACATCTCGTAAATCTGCGATCCACCAATGACCCAGCACTCTTCACTGCCCTCTGCAAATGCAATCTCAATTGCCCTACCGACGTAAAGGGCTGTGTCCGCTCCCTCAGCATTCCAATTCGTATCCCTAGACATCACTATGTTGGCCCTCTCAGGAAGGGGTTTGAACTCATCAGGAAGGGAGTCCCAGGTCCTCCTACCCATGATTACAGAATTGAATCCATCACCCTCGGTGAGTGTCTTGAAACGCAGCATATCGCTCCTAAGTCTCCAGGGGAGCTCTCCCGAGGAACCTATGTTGCCATCCTCGTCCATTGCGACGATCATCGCCATCTTCATTGTATCACTATACGGAAATGGGTGCTGATATGTGAGGATGGTGGTCATAGCCTTCGATAGTGATGTGCTCGTACGAGAATTCATCGATGTTGGAAATAGATGGGTCGAGTCGCAAAGTCGGAAGCTCTAGTGGCTCCCTCTCGATCTGCATTTTCGCCTGCTCCATGTGATTGAGATAGAGGTGACAGTCGCCCCCAGTCCAAACGAATTCACCGGGCTCCAGTCCGCATACCTGGGCAATCATGCAGGTCAGGAGGCTATACGAAGAAATGTTGAATGGTACGCCTAGGAAAGCATCGGCACTCCTCTGATAAAGATTGCAGGACAGCCTCCCCTCATTCACATAGAACTGGAAGAAGGCATGGCATGGCATCAGCGCCATTTCGTCCAATTCGCCTACATTCCATGCTGATACTATTATCCGTCTACTTTGGGGGTTGTTCTTTATTAGATCAATTGCACCTTCTATTTGGTCGATGACCCTGCCGTCATTTGACTCCCAGAACCTCCATTGCTTTCCGTATACTGGCCCGAGGTCTCCATTTTCATCAGCCCACTCATTCCAGATTCTGACTTTGTTCTCCTTCAGGTATTCGATATTGGTATCGCCTGAGAGGAACCAAAGCAACTCATGAATCACACTGGGCCAGTGCACCTTCTTTGTGGTGACAGCCGGAAA